>JBPYES010000591.1:0-10289 GCA_051984825.1 Jatrophihabitantaceae bacterium | reverse complement strand
AATGGAAGCCGCGCGTATTTGGCAGAAGCGGTACGTGTAGGCGTCCGGGCGGTCTTGTGCTCAGGTTTTGTGCGCTGGAGACGTTGACGGCAAGTTGAGCGACCTGGGATGTGAAATCACATCGGGGATGCGATTTTCGTGTGAGCGCTGCTACCGAGCCTGCGGTGTGCACAGATGTCGATCGCTGCCCTCGAGATTCCCCCGAGGGCGGTTGCCGCGCTCCGGCAGGCGCGGTACACATCTACTGTTAGCGGTCGCCCGATCACCAGGTGGAGGGACGCGATGACCAAGCCAACGGAGCAGCAGAAGGAAGCGCTGGCCAAGCTGGCCAAACTAGTGGCCAAGGACTACAACCTTCCGGTGGACAGGGTGGCCCAGATCTTCATGAAGCACAAAATCGACGACAAGGGCATCGATGACGCGCTGGCCGAGTGCAACCAGCTGCGCTTCACGGCGACAAAGGCCGCACTGAAGAAGAACCGTCTGTGGTGAGTAGGTCGCCGGGCGAGGCTTGCTAGGCGCCGCTTGGCTGCACATCATCTGGCGCTGCTGGCAAGACCACGTCCCCTACGACCCCACCAAACACGGCGCACTGCAAAGGGTCCTCGCGCAAGCTGCTTGACACAGGGCTACTCATGCCGCCGTTGCTGTGCGGCCGTGCCATGGACGTGCAGCGCCGCCACCGCTGCGTAAGGTCCAGTCCATGTTCAACATCGGCCAGCGCACGGCCGTCGTGGGGGCGTTCAAGCTGGCGGGCTACGACGGTCCGTTGCGGATGCATGGGCGGCCCGCGGCGCCGGACTGATCTGCGCAGAGCGGTTGTAAGGCCGGTTGACGATGCGAGGGATCGTCGAGCGACACGCGCTAGGATGGTTGTGTACGGCCGCCCACGTGGCGTTACGTTCGGCTTGCGACGACCTGCCATGTGCGGTCGGTCTACCTCACCGCCTACGGGTTGACGCTGTCGGCAGCGGCCGTCCGTTCGGTCCGCGGTGTCGCGTGCAATTCGGTGGGGGCAGTGGCGTTTCGAAGCAGCGTCGCCCGGACGGTGTTGTGCGGACACGCGTCGTCTGACCGCGGGTAGTGGAATGCCGCCCGGCTACCGTGCCGGGCGGTTAGAGGAGGATTGTTTTGGCTCGACGAGGCCGGCGTCAGACGGGCGCTCGGTATGCCGCTTCGCGGAACCAGCGTGACCGTGCCCCCGAGGACGTCATCTCGGGGCTGGCCCGCGCTGTGCGTGAGGTGGAAGCAGCTGTACAACGGCGCCGCGTGACGCCTGCAGCGCGCACGAAGTTCCAGGCCGTTGCGTTGGGTGTGCGCGAGGAACACGCCCGGATCCAGAACGATCAGGCCAGCACCTCAGCGCACCGCGTCGAGCGGCAGACGCGCCTGGATGGGATCGCGACCATCCTCGCGAAGACCGCGGTGCGCGACCCCGCGCTGCTCAGGCTCCTTGCCGGCGATGGCGTCGTTTCTGATGCGGCGAGGTCGCTCAGCCGTGAGATGCAGCGGGCCGCCGGGGTCGAGCCGGCGCCGGAGCAGACCGCACCGACGGGGTCCGCCGACACCTCGGTCAGCACTGAGCGTCGCGTTGTGCCGCAGTCGGTCATCTCGCGACAGCTGGCCAACCCGTTCCTCGCCCCCGACCTCGCGTCCGCCCGTCCCAGCACGACGAGTCCGCGCCGGCTGGCGGGGTGGGAACTTCTCAACCCGCTGCTGCGCTCGTTCGAACGTGCCGAGGCCGGAGCGAGCGCGTGCATGGCCCTGCCGGAACCCAGCCGGGTGCGTCTGCCGGCGCACCGGGAGCTGATGCCGCACCAGGCGAAGTTGGTCGCCGCTGCCGCGGCCGGCCACCGGACGTTCCTGCTCGCCGACGAGCCGGGCCTGGGCAAGACGGCTCAGGCGCTGCTCGCCGCGGACGTAGCCGACGCCTACCCGCTGCTGGTGGTGGTACCGAGCGTCGTGAAGACGAACTGGGCACGCGAGGCAAACATGTGGACGCCGAGCCGTTCGGCCACCGTCGTGGATGGGAACGGTGACACCGTCGACGGCTTCGCCGACATCATCGTGGTCAACTACGAGGTGCTCGACCGCCACGTGGGATGGTTCGGCGACTTCGGCTTCCGGGGCATGGTCGTCGATGAGGCCCACTTCATCAAGAACAAGAATTCGCAACGGTCCAAGCACGTCCTCGACCTCTCCAAGCGCATCCGCTCCCGCACCGCCCGTCCTCTGCTTATGGCCCTCACCGGCACCCCGCTGATCAACGACATCGACGACTTCCGGGCCATCTGGCAGTTCCTCGGCTGGATCGACGAGACAGAGCCACTCGCCGAACTGATGGATGCTCTCGAGCAGAACGGCATGACCCCGGCCGACCCCGGGTTCTATTCCGCCGCCCGCCAGTGCGTGATCGACCTCGGCATTGTCCGTCGCCGCAAGGTCGATGTGGCTGCAGACATCCCGGCGCGGCGCACCGCCGACCTGCCCGTCGAGCTCGATGAGAAGGTCGCCCGTTCGATCCGTGCAGCAGAGCGCGACCTCGCGCGTCGGCTGGTAGCCCGGTACGAGACCGTACTGGCAAACCGTCGCTCCGGTGCCGTCGACGGCATCGACCACGCTCTGGTACGCAAGGTCGCCAGCTGGGAGCTGAAGGACGCGAACACTGCGGCGACCGGCGAGAACGTGTTCAGCATGATGCGGCGCATCGGCCAGGCGAAGGCCGGCCTGGCCGCCGACTACGCGGCGCAGCTCGCACGCAGCGTCGGCAAGGTCGTCTTCTTCGCCAAGCACGTCGATGTCATGGACGCCGCAGAAGAGGTTTTCACCCGGCAGGGAGTGCGATTCTCATCGATCCGGGGCGACCAGACGCGTGGGGCCCGGCAGCAGAACATCGACGCCTTCGTCAACGATCCGGATGTCGCCATCGCGGTCTGCTCCCTGACCGCCGCCGGCGTCGGGCTCAATCTGCAGGTCGCCTCCAATATCGTCCTGGCCGAATTGTCCTGGACCGATGCGCAGCAGACACAGGCGATCGACCGCAGCCACCGCATCGGTCAGACTGAACCTGTCACTGCATGGCGCATCATTGCCGCGCAGACCATCGACAGCAGGATCGCCGCGTTGATCGACAGGAAGGCCGGGCTGGCTGCCAGAGCGCTGGACGGCTCGGGCGAGGTGGTGTGGTCCTCGGCCGACGTTCAGCACGAGGCGCTGGTCGACCTATTGACAGAGGCGTTGTCGGCGTTGTCACACGCCCGGACAGGCCCTTAGCGCCCAGACGCCGCGACTGCACCCTCACCCACGTCCGATGCGACCGCCGCCAAGATCATGAAACGAGAAGTTCCACCGCTAGGACGAGCGCGACGTCCTTGGCGGTCGAGGCCGACCAGCCAACAATCGGTAGCGAGTACAGGTCGATGGCGAAGCCCATGTAGGCGAACCCGGACCAGTCGACATATACGTGAACTCGGTGGCCCAGGCACGGTTCGGTGCGGCGGTGCGGAACTGTCGGTTGAGCAGGTCAAGAGCGCGCCGTTCTGCTTGGCAGGGACGGTCGCGCGGGTCTTGCGCCACGCACCAGCCGGCGCATCCTCTCTTGGCGCAACTGCCGGCCTACTATGTGTTCGAGACATCCGGAAAGCCGTTGCGGGCCAGCAGTTTGCTGCGGGCGGCGATCGTCATCGCTACCCGCCACCGATGCTCCAGCGGCACATGCCGGGGAGTGATAATGCGCTCTATCACCTCGTACCGGGACCGTGTCATGGATCGCCATTCTGCGCTCCTGATCCTTGCTAGCGGCAATCACGGCGGCGCGCTTGTGTTTACGATCGGCGTCGGGGTCGTTCTGCTCATCGCGATCTATATGTTTGCGAAGGGACGCCGCTAGTCCCGCTCGGTTGCCCCGTCCACGAACTCGCCCAAAGGCGCGTGCCGCCCCAGCTACAGCGCGCACCACACGTCCCCGTCTCGCCATACGACAATCGAGTCCAAGAACGCGTCGGCGTCTCCATCAGCAGGAGATTCCGTCGGCGGATCAAGCCCGCGCAGATGGCCGCGATAACGAAACCCGTGCTCACATACCTGCTTCAATCTCACCGAGACGTCTCCATCGCTGACCGGGGAGCGCAGCGCCAGTTCCAACCCAGACCGTCCTGGAGGCGCCAATTCGGGTTGATAGGGCTAATGCGCGCGAGCTCCGCTCATGATGCGTGGCCGCGTGCGTCATCTCCTGCCGTTTGTCACCGACTGCCACTGCCGCGAAAGCACACGAGCGCCGTAGTGCCTGTAGGCCCGTGTGCTTCGTAGTCGAGTCCCGAGAATTCGGGGCTCCACGGGGTTCTCCTTCGGGTCGTGAGTGAAGTGCAGCCCGACCATGTCGGCGATCAGGCGACTGCTCGGTGAGCCTCGCTGGTGTCGGGCCCGGTTTGTGCTCGGCGGGATCGATCGGCCGGGCGTCTGCGCCGGCCTGACCTGCGCCCGTTCGCCTGATGGCTCCCGCCGCACTTCAGCCGTGCGGTTACAGGAAGCGGATGACGCTGGCGGCCCCGACGATCAGGCAGTAGATGGCGAACGGGGTGAGGGTGCGGGTCTGGAAGTAGCGCATCAGGAACCGTACCGAGGCATACGCGGCGACGCCGGCCACGATCACCCCGAGCACCACCTGTCCGTGGATGTGCGCGCCGGCGGATCCGGCCAGCGAGGGCAGCTTGAGCACGCCGGCTGCGAGGATCACCGGGGTCGCCAGCAAGAACCCGAACCGGGCCGCATCCTCATGGTCTAGGCCGCGCCAGAGCCCGCCGACGATGGTGACCCCGGAGCGGCTGATCCCGGCGAACAGCGCGGCGATCTGCAGGCTCCCGACGGAGAGGGCGTCCCGGAATGACAGTGCGGCGATGCGGGTGTCGGCTTGTTGGGCGGCGCTGACCTCGACTGGTTGACGGCCCCGCCGACGGCGCACCCGTGTGGTAATGCCGCTCGCTTCCGCCGGTGTGAGCACCTCGCCGACGCGGACCGCCTCGACGGGTTGGCGACGGCGTAGTCGCTCCCCGCTGTAGAGGATGAGCCCGTTGACGAACAGGAAGGCGGCGGCGGCAAGCGGTTTGGCGAACAGGGTGCGGAAGGGGTGCTCGAGCAGCAGGCCGGTCAGCCCTACCGGGATGGTGGCGATGACGATCATCCAGGCTAGGCGTTCGTCTCGTCCCTCGATGCTGACCTGGCGCTGGCGAAGCGAGCGGGCCAGGCTTCGGGAGAACCCGCGAATGATGCGGGCCCAGTCGGTGCGGAAGTACCACAGCAGGGCCAGGGCGGTCGCGCAATGCAGCGCGACGATGTAGGCGAGGTAGAACGAGGACTCGCTGTTGGCTTCTGAGGACTGGGTGACCAGTGTCTGCCAGCTGCCGCCGATCCAGGCCGGTACCAGCACCGAGTGACCCAGGCTGGAGACCGGGAACAGCTCGGTGACTCCCTGCACGAGGGCGATCACGAACGCCTGTAGATACGACACGATCTGTCCTCACCAGGTGTGTGGGTCGCGGCCGGACGCGATCGCCCGCGCAGCCGCTATCGGAAACCAGTAGCCCCGGGCGTCGCCGAGGTTGTGCTCGACCGTCACCCTGCTCACCGCTGTTCACCGTTCATCACGGCGGGGTTTCCGCCCCGGCGGCCGGCGCGCAGCGCCTCGACCGCGATCGGCAGCAGTGAGAGCGCGATGACCACGGCGATGATCGGCAGTAGGTACTGGTCGATGTTGTGGATGTGCGCGCCGAGCCCGTACCCGGCCAGGGTTACCGCGAGCGTCCACACCAGCCCGCCGGCCACCTGCCACACGGTGAAGGTGCGCGCCGGCACCGCGAGTACCCCGGCCAGCGGGTTGACCACGGTGCGTACCACCGGCACGAACCGGGCCAGCACAATCGCCCGGGCCTGCCCGTAGCGGGCCAGGTACCGGCCGGCACGGTCACGGCCCTCGCGCAGCCGCGGCCGCTCGGACCGGTCGAACAGCGCCGGGCCGGCCCGGCGGCCGAGCAGATATCCGACCTGCGCGCCCAGGCACGCACCGACAGCCGCGGCGAGCAGCACCCAACCCAGCGACAGATGCAGCGCAGAGCCAGCCGGTGCGGCGGCGAGCACCCCGGCGGTGAACAGCAGCGAGTCACCGGGGAGGAAGAACCCGATCAGCAGCCCGGTTTCGGCGAACAGCACCGCCCCGACCCCGACCGGCCCGAACGAGGACAGCAGCGAATGCGGATCCAGCAGGTTCACCGCGAGCGGGCTCACCGGCCCACCATCGCGTAGTAGGCATCCACTTCCTCGTCGATGAGGTTGGCCCCACCCTCACCCGCACACGCGAGCAGTGGGGAGCGCAACACCTGCCCCCGCCGCAACGGCACGTGCAAGACACCCCGCTCGTCCCAGCGTGCCGCCCGCGCCGGGACAGCACGCAACCGTTTGCGTCGCGGCCCGGTCAGCGCGACCAGAAACCACGCGACGGTGTACAGATCAGGGGCGCACTCGACCCCGACCACCCGGCCCAGCCGGCGCCCGTCACCGTCGCGCACCAACCGTCCGGCCACCTGCTCGCTGCCCTGGATCTTCACCGATAACCCCCTGAGTGCTCCTACGTGGCTGTAGGAGCATACTCCTACGGTACTGTAGGAGCCGGCGCGGCGGGCAGACCCCGTTTCCCCCCGCAGGATCTGCCGCCCGCCATCAGCGACCAGGGCTGACGACGGGCAGGCGGGAGAGCGCGGATGGTGGACAAGCGGCGGGCCGCCGGCGGGCTGGAGTCCGAGGTGCTGGCCACGCTGTGGGCCGCCGAACACCCGCTGACCACCGCCGACGTCGTCGCCGCCCTGGGCGACGGGCTGGCCTACACCACGGTGCAGACCATCCTCACCCGCCTGCACGGCAAGGGCGCGGTGCGCCGCGAGCCGGCCGGGCGGGCACACGCCTACGCTCCGGTGCTCGACGACGCCGGGCTGGCCGCGCAGCGCATGCACGCCATGCTCGACAAAGGCGGCGACGCCGCCGCGGTACTCACCCGATTCGTCGGCACGCTCACTCCCGAGCAGGAATCAACCCTCGCCGAGCTGCTGCGCCGCCCGCGCCGCTCGCAAGCGCGGCGGCAGGAGGGAGGTGGGCGCTGATGCACCTGTCGGTCTACCTCCCGCTGCTGCTCACCGCCGTATTCGGCCAGCTGGCGCCGACGCTTTCCCGTCGGCTGCCGCCAGCGGCCGGCACTTGGCTGCTCAGCATCGGTGGGCTGCTCGCCGCGGCCGGGTCAGGCGCTGCGCTTGCGCTGCTCGGTTTCACCCTGGTCGGGCAAGCCCCGCTGCTCGCTACGCGTGGGCACTGGTCGGATCAGACGCTGCGCCACCACGACCCGATTCCCATCCCGGTCGCCGCCGCGGCCCTCGCCGTGTTGGTCGTGCTTGCGGGGCGGGTCATCGTCGTCGGCGTGCGGCGGGTCAGTGCGCTGCGGGAGGCGCATCGCCTTGCTGCGGTGCTCCACGCGCCAGCCGGGGACCTCGCCGTGCTTGACGATTCCGAACCACAGGCCTTCGCCGTGCCCGGGCACCCGGGCCGCGTCGTGGTCTCCACCGGGCTGCTGCGCCGCCTCGACGCCAGCCAGCGCCGCGCACTTCTCGCCCACGAACGGGCCCACCTCACCGGCCGCCACCACCTCCACCACACCGCCGCTCGCCTCGCCGCCGCCAACCCCCTGCTCCACCGGCTACCCTCCGCCGTCACCCTCGCCTGCGAACGCTGGGCCGACGAAACCGCCGCGGCCACCTGCCGCCGCGACACCGTCGCCGATGCGCTCACCCGCGCCGCCACCAACACAGGAATTCCCGCCTCCGCCGTCGTGCTCGCCGCCGCTGTCACCGACATGGCTGACCGCATCGGAGCACTGCGCGCCCCCGCCCCGCGACTGCGGTTGTGGCGCGTCGCTCTACTGATCGGGCTACTCGCCGCCACCGCCGCAACCCTCGCCGAAGCCATGCACGACACCGAACGCCTCTTCGATCTCGCCCAAGCCACCTACCGCGGTGGACAACGCTGATGCACGCGGTCCACCCGGACCTGGTCACCCGCGGCGCCGCCAGCATCGCGGACGCCGACGGGATCCGGTCGGTGGACGAGCGACGGTGTGCTGATGCCGCATCCGCGCCCGCAACCCCTTCGCCGATTACTGCCTGCCCGTCGGCATCTTCTGCATCGCCTGGTTCGCCTAGCGGCTGACCCGGCCGCGACACGACTGGCCGCCTCGTGAACGTCGATCACCTGCTGCACCACTACGGCTACGCAGCCGTGTTCGTCCTCGTCGCCGCCGAGAGCCTCGGCGTTCCGTTGCCCGGCGAAACCATCCTCATCGCAGCCGCCGTCTACGCCGGCTCCACCCACAAGCTGTCCGTGTGGCTGATCTTCGCTGTGGCCGCCGCCGCGGCGATCATCGGCGACAACATCGGGTTCTGGATCGGCGACAAGGGCGGCTACCGGCTACTACACCGATACGGCCGCTACATCCGGGCAGACGAAGCCAAAATCAAGATCGGTCGACTGATCTTCGACCGACACGGCGGCAAGGTCGTCTTCTTCGGCCGGTTCGTCTCCGTCCTGCGCACCTACGCCGCGTTCCTTGCCGGAACACTGAAAATGCGCTGGCGGCGGTTCCTGCCCTACAACGCCTCGGGCGGCATCGTCTGGGCCGCCATCTACAGCTTCATCCCGTACATGGTCGGCAGCGCCATCACCAAAGCCTCCACACCGCTCGACATCGCACTCGGCATCATCGCCGCCCTGCTCCTGATCACCAGCATCGTGCTAATCCGCCGTCACGCCGAGCGCCTCGCCTACCAAGCCGAAGCCGCCTACCCCGGCCCACTGCCCGAACGATGAGCCGCACCCGGAATGAGCAGCCAACACACAGCGCTCATCGGCTGACTCGTGAGCCGGCAATAACCCCGATGGTCCCGTATGGCAAACGATCTTGTTTCGCGACGCCTGGCGGGGCTTGACAGCCTTGTCATCTGGGGTGAATACCGACGATGACGCAGTATCGCGTAGTGGCGATGGTCCGGGCATCGGGCGATTCGGAACGGCGCCGGCACGTCGACGTGTCGGCGCCGCCGAGAACCTCTTGTCGGGCGGGTCAGTGGAGAGCGTCGAGGGTGTTGGTGTCGTCGTTCACGTAGTAAACGGCACGCGGGTATGCGGTCGCGGCTAACCCGAACAGGGCGCCGCCAGGTGGATCGACCGTGTCCAGGTCACGGACCGCGACGACGGTGCCGGACCGGGTCAACTCGACGAGGTTGTTGTCGCCGGCGTTGACTGTCAGCAGGTTGCCGTTCGGGGCGAGGGTCAGGCCGAGCGGGCCGTTGAGGCTGGGATCCGCGGAGACGGTCGCATCCGCCGCACCTGCGTCCACCGGTGTGGAGCGGAAGATTGCATTGGGCACTCGGGCGATCCGCGAATTGGCCGTGTCTGCGACGAACAGCGTCCCGTCGGGCCCGAGCGCGAGGCCGGTCGGTCCAACGACGAGCGCTGCCGGATCCGTGTGCACCGACATATCGTCGGCGATCACTGTGCTCAGCAGCACCCGGGGGACAGCGCCGCGCAGGTCGAGGATCAGCCGCACCACCGTGCCGTTGGTCGTCATCGACGGCTGTCCGTTCACCGTCCCGGTGAGCACGTTGCTGACGAACAACTCCGCGAACGCACCAAGATCCAGGGCGGTCGCGTCCCACGGCCCGTTGATGCCTTGGCCAGTGATGGTTTCGCGCACGACTCCATGGTCGTCCAGGACAATCAGTTCCCCGGGCTGCATCGTCGCCGACGTTCCGTCCGCGGTGGGCAGGCTGCCGACAATCACCCAGCCGGAACGGAACACGGCGAGCGCCGTCGTCAACCCGACACCGCCGGGAATGGAAGTTGCGGGGATGTGGGCGAACAGTTTCGGTGTACCGCCGCGCGGCGAGACCTCGACGATGGTCGTGCCGGTGCCTTGCTCGCCGCCGGGGGCGGTGGCGGTCGGCGCGTTGTTGAAGTTGCTGACCAGGATGTCACCGGCGACGAGCTTGCCGCGGGATACCGGGACGACGGCCACCCCGTACGGGTTCACGTCGCCGTTCGCGGGCACCGTGCTCGCGACGGTCGTGTCGTGGGTGAGCGGCCCGACGAACGAGCCGCTGGTTCTCGCCGACGCGGATGTCCCGCCGAGTACGAGCGTTGCTGTCGTGACACCGGCGACGACGAGGGACCTGCCTCTTCGAGCCAACATGCGTTCG
>JBPYES010000590.1:0-2820 GCA_051984825.1 Jatrophihabitantaceae bacterium | reverse complement strand
ACCCCGCCGTCCGGCCCGGAGAGCTCCGCCCAGCGGACGAGCCGGCGGTTGCCGTTCTCCTGCGGAAATGCGTACGGCGTCTGGAGTTCCTCGACGCTGCGGCGAAAGCGGCCGATGCGCAGCGCCTGCGTGCTGTCGGCGTAGGCCTCGCCCGGCCCGCCGCCGAACCACTCGACGTCGGTGATGCTCGCCGGCAGCGCCAGGCGCACGCCGAGCCGGGGGATTGGCACCGGCCACGCGCCCTCCGGTTCGACCTCGACCGTGAGGATGAGCGCCGCGCCGTCCGCGCTCCAGCGGTAGCTGGCCAGCATGCCCAGGTCGGTGGCGGCGGGGGCCACGCGGGTGCGCAACAGGAAGTCGTCGTGATCGATCGACCGATGGGTGAGCCGATCGAGGCCGATTGCCCGCCACGGCGCGGCGACCGAGGGCCCGAACACCGCCCGGTCGTTGTCGGTGGGCGCGCGCCACAGGTCCAGGTGCGGGCCACGCACCGGCAGGGTGCCCAGGTGGGTCAGCACGCCACTCTCGAACAGCACCGGATCGGCGCGACCATACGCAGCCGTATGGCCTACCGCCGGCGAGATATGCCGCTGCGCAAACGCGATCTCGTGCCCGGCAGGTGCCCACGGCGTGTCCCGCGCGAGCACGGCGCGGACGGTCAGCCAGCTCTCTGCCTCGGCGCGAGTGAGCACCGGCGCGTCCGCCCGGGCCGTCTGGTGTGGGCCGACAGGAGGAACGGCAAGCTCGCCGCTCTCCACCGGCACCCCCTCGACCTCGTGCGTCCATACGAACCGCAGGTGGGCGGTGTCCACGAAGTCGTGCAGGTTGTTCACCCCGACCTCGTCATCGAGCACGGTGAGACGTACCGGGGCGATCACCGCCTTCAGCTCGACCAGCCCGGGCGACGGTGTGCGGTCGGCGAAGAGCAACCCGTCCATGACGAAGTTGCTGTCGTGCAAGACCTCGCCGAAGTCGCCGCCGTAGGCGAAGTACCCGGGCCGCCTGATCCCGTGGTCGATCCATTCCCATACGAACCCGCCCTGGCAGCGCGGGCAGGCCTCGAACAGCTGCTGGTACTCCAGTAACCCGCCCGGGCCGTTGCCCATCGCGTGGGCGTACTCGCACAGCACGAACGGCAGGCCACGTCGATGCGCGTCCAGTGCCGGGTCGCTGGTCGCTGGATCCTCGCCGCGCCCGATTGCCGCCACGTCGTCGTGGGTGGCATACATACGGCTGTAGACGTCCGCGTAGCCGCAGTCCGGGTCGCCCTCGTAGTGGACGGGCCGCCCCGGGTCGCGTTCGTGCACCCATGCCGACATCGCCGCCAGGTTCTGCCCCGTCCCACTCTCGTTGCCGAGTGACCACATGATCACCGACGGGTGGTTCTTGTCCCGCTCGACGGTGCGCCGCATGCGGTCGAGGTAGGCCGGCCGCCACCGCGGATCGTCACTCGGGTTGCCGCGCCAGTTCACGACGGCGAAGCCGTGCGTCTCCAGGTCGCACTCGTCGATCACGTAGAGCCCGTACTCGTCGCACAGGTCGAGGAAGTCGGGGTGGGGCGGGTAATGGCTGGTGCGAACGGCATTGATGTTGTGCTGCTTCATCAACCGGACGTCGGCCAGCATGTCGTCGGCGGTGACGGCGCGGCCGCGGTCCGGGTTCCACTCGTGCCGGTTGACGCCACGGAACAGCACCCGCCGGCCGTTGACGGTGAGCAGCCCGTCACGGACCTCGACGGTGCGAAACCCTATGCGCAGCGCGATGCGTTCCCCGCCCGCGGTGAGCGTCGCGGCATAGAAGTGGGGGACTTCGGCCGACCAGGGCGTGACGTCGGCGACGCGATGCGGCCCGTCCGCCGGCATGTCGACCAGCCCGAGTGACGGCACGGACAGCAGCGCCGGCACGTCCGTCTCGACGCGCAGCGTCCCGGCGCCGCTGACATGGTCGTAGTCGGCATGCACGAAGAAGTCGTCGACGGCACCTGCTGGGCGGGCGATCAGCGAGACGTCGCGAAAGATACCGGACAACCACCACATGTCCTGGTCCTCGAGGTAGCTTCCCGGCGACCACTGATGAACGCGCACCGCCAGCTCGTTGCCGGCTGGCCGCAACAGCGAGCCCACGTCGAACTCGGTGGTCAGCCGACTGCCGGTCGACCAGCCCAGCTCCGTACCGTTCAGCCAGGCTGTAAACGCGGAGTCGACGCCGAGGAAGCGCAGCACCGCGTCGCCTGCTGGCCAGCCGGCCGGCAGGTCGAGCCGGCGGCGATACTCGCCGGTTGCGTTGTCGTCCGGTACGTGCGGCGGGTCGATCGGGAACGGGTATCGCACGTTCGTGTAGGCGGGCGCGCCGAACTCGGCAAGCTGCCAGTGACCCGGAACCTCGAGGCGCGTCCAGCCCGGCTCGCCCGCCAGGCGGAACTGCCAGCTGCCGTTAAGGTCCAGGCGGGCCGCATCCGACAACGCGTGGGCTCGCGGTACCCGTCGCCCGGCGCCCGGTGCGAAACTGTCCAGCGGGCCTGACTCAGCCAGCAGTGCCATGATCAGTGAACGTACCCAGCCCTGGTGCGGTGAGTACGTTGGGGAACCATCTGCACCGACCGACGCCAATGCGAAGGGACGGACAGGCCATGACGGGTACGGCCGCCCAGCAGGCAGCGCAGGCACAGCGCGCAGCTGAGCCTGACCATCGCTGGTGGACCCTCACCGCCGTCAGCCTCGGCATCTTCATGCTGCTGATCGACATCACGATCGTGAATGTCGCGCTGCCCGATATGCAGCGAGACCTCGGCAGCAGCTTCTCCGACCTGCAATGGGTCGT
>JBPYES010000589.1:0-10148 GCA_051984825.1 Jatrophihabitantaceae bacterium | reverse complement strand
GATGAGCGCTCGCGCGAAGAGCCCGCCGCCGCGGCGCGGCCCGCGCCAGAGGCGCGGAGTGGTGCGAGGCATCCGCCCCTTGGGGGCGGTGCCGGAGCGACACCCCCGGCGGGTAGGTCAGTGCGCTCGCGCGAAGAGCCCGCGCCAGAAGGCGCGGGGTGGCTCGAGGTGCGCGCCGCTTGCGGCGCCGCCGAGAGACACATCCGGCGATAAGCTTGCGACACATCCGGCGGATTAGACAGTCGTACGCTGGGCGCATGATCGAGCGCCCCCGAGCCGAGCTCGAAGATGATGGCTGGCCCGAGCTGACTGACGCGATCATGGTGGCCGCGTTCGAGGGCTGGAACGACGCGGGCGATGCCGCCACCGGCGCGGTCGAGCACCTGGAGCTGATCTGGGACGCCCAGCCGTTGATGGCCATTGACCCGGACGACTACTACGACTTCCAGGTCAACCGGCCGACCGTGTCGCTCGTCGACGGCGTCACGCGGCGGGTGTCGTGGCCGACGACCCGGATGTCGGTGTGCCGTCCGCCCGGGGCCGCGTTCGACCTCGTCCTGGTGCGCGGCATCGAGCCGAACATGCGGTGGCAGGCCTTCTGCGACGAGATCCTGGACGTGGTCCGTGCTCTCGACGTGCGCGTCGTGGTCACGCTGGGCGCACTGCTGTCCGACACACCGCACACCAGGGCCACCCAGGTCACCGGGACGTCCTATGACCAGGACTCTGCGCAGAAGTACGGGCTGGAGCGGTCACAGTACGAGGGCCCCACCGGCATCGTCGGCGTGTTGCAGGACGCGTGCGTGTCGGCCGGCATCCCCGCGATCTCGTTCTGGGCGGGGGTCCCGCACTACGTCTCCCAGCCGCCGAACCCCAAGGCCACGCTCGCGCTGCTGCACAGCGTCGAGGAGGTGCTCGACGTGCCGGTGCCGCTTGCCGAGTTGCCACAGCAGGCCGACGAGTGGCAGAAGCTCGTGGACGAGATGGCCGCGGAGGACGACGAGGTCACCGAGTACATCCGCAATCTCGAGCAGCGCGACGACGAGATCGACCGCGGCGCGATGGGCGCCACGTCCGGCGATGCCATCGCCCGCGAGTTCGAGCGCTACCTGCGCCGGCGCGACCGCGGTCACGGCTTCGGCGGGCACGCCTCGTCCGGAGGCTGAGCCGGCGGCGTAGCGGGCCCCGCGAAGGGTCGGCCAGGACAGTTTGCGTGCTTTAGACTCCGCAGCTAGCCGTGCCGCAAATACTCACCTGTCGCCAGCTGGGGTTGACGCGTCGATGATGTCGGTTCAGTGGGGATCCGCGACCGATCCCGGACGCGTGCGCGAGATCAACGAGGACAGCTACCTGGTCGCCCCGAGCGTGTTCGTCGTCGCGGACGGGATGGGCGGCCATGCCGCCGGCGAGGTCGCAAGCGCGATGGCCGTGGGCGAGTTCCGGGCGTTGGCCGAACGTTCCGAGCTGCGCACGGAGGAGATCGCCGATGCGATCGCCCGGGCCAACCGGCACATCCTGGAAAGCGGCAGGACGCACGACACCCGCAAGGGCATGGGCACGACGCTCGCAGGCCTCGGGGTGGTGCGAGCCGGCGGCTCGTCGCACTGGGCGGTGTTCAACGTCGGCGACTCGCGCGTCTACCACTACGTGCACGGCGAGCTGCATCAAGTCAGCGTCGATCACTCTGAGGTCCAGGAGCTGATCAGCGCCGGCTACATCACGCCGCAGCAGGCCAAGACGCATCCGGAGCGCAACGTCGTCACCCGCTCGCTCGGCACCGATCCGGCGCCGGTGCCCGACATTTGGGTTTTCCCCCCGATCGCCGGCGAACGGTTTCTCATCTGCTCGGACGGCCTGTCCCGAGAGCTGGAGGACACCGAGATCGAGACGATCCTGCACCGGGAGCCGGTCGCGCAGGAGGCGGCCACGGCGCTCGTCACGCGCGCGGTCGAGGCGGGCGGCCGCGACAACATCACCGTTGTTGTGATCGACTTCGCGGGCAGTCTGACCGACGGCCTTGCGCACGAGATCGACGAGGACACCGCGCCCCGCCAGCAGGGTCTCGTGGGATTCTGATCATCATGTCCTCCGACGCCGTGTACACACCGGGCTCGTGGGTCGCCGTCGGCGCCGAGTCCGGTTGGCTGCTCGTCGACATCGAGCCGAGCGACGCCATGGTGCTGAAGTGCTGGTCGCTGCTGCGTGAGGGCGCGGAGATCGACGAGATTCTCGACGCCGTGCTCCACCGCGGGCTGCGCGCGGTCGGCAGCTTCGCGCTCGCGCGGGTGTCCGGCGAACGGCGTGCGGTCGTGGTGCGCGGCGCCGCCGAGGCGGTGGTAACGGTCGGTGGCACGGATCAGCGGGTAAGTGCCGAGGGCGTCGCGACCTGGCGGGAGTACCCGCTCCCGGCTGAGGCGTCGGCAGTCGCGTTGCGCGCCGGGGTCGCTGCCGGCGGCGCCGAGGTACCGCTTTCGCCTGGCGTCACGCTTGCCTCGAGCCTTCGGCTTGCAGTCAGCGACACGCCCCTCGCACAACGGCCG
Source organism: Jatrophihabitantaceae bacterium (assembly GCA_051984825.1). Classification (GTDB taxonomy): domain Bacteria; phylum Actinomycetota; class Actinomycetes; order Mycobacteriales; family Jatrophihabitantaceae; genus DASXRA01. Next base: position 7,608 of record JBPYES010000589.1, on the reverse strand, counting down.
GCCGCGGAGACGCCGACCCAAACGCTGAACGGTTCCGGCACCACGCCGACGCCCCCGCCGCCACGACAAGAGCAGCCGCCGGCTCCCCCGCCTCCGCCCGCTCCCCCGCCTCCGCCCGCCGACGTCTCCCCGGCTGCGCCCACGACCAAGGCCGCGATCCCGTGGCTGGCACCACCTCCCCCCGGACCGCCGCAGCCACCGGCTTCCCCTGCGGAAAAGCGCACCGGGACGCCGCCACCGCCACCACAGACCGAGAAGCCCCCACCCGCGACCGAGCCGGATCCGGACTCGATGTCGTGGCTCGCCGCCGTGAAGCCACTCGGCCCCCTGGCAGACGACAGTCAGCCCTACCGGCCGCCGCCCGGCGTCGTCTCCGGCGGACGGGGCATCGGTGCGGAGGGCCCCGAGGCGCAGCAGCCCGCGTCACCGGCCGCCCCCGCCTGGTCACCGCCGCCGGATCCGGACTCTCCCGACTCGACGGTGAGCCGTGCAGCGCTCGTCGAGCCGTCCGGGCAGGGCGCCAACCTGGTGCAGGCGGTGCGCTGCCAGCACGGTCACCTCAGCCCGCCGATGGCGGTGTCGTGCCGCGTGTGCGGCTTCCCGCTGATGGGTCAGGCGCCGGTCACGGTGCCGCGTCCGACGCTCGGGGTGCTGCGCCTGTCCACCGGCGACGTGGTCCCGCTCGACCGCACCGTGATCATGGGCCGCAATCCGAGGGTCGACGAGTCGAGCGAGGGCGAGCGCCCGCACGTCGTACGGTTGCCCAGCCCAGGACACGACATCTCCCGCACCCACGTCGAGATCCGCCTGGACGGGTGGCACGTGCTGCTCACCGACCTCAACTCCGTCAACGGCACGATCGTCACGCCACCGTGGCAGGAGCCGCAGCGGGTGCGTCCCAACGAGGCGGTGCCGATCGAGCCGGGCACGGTGGTGAGCCTGGCCGACGAAGTCACGTTCCGGTACGAGGTAACGGGGTAACGGGGTGAGCGCTCCCGGCAAGCGTGCCACGGCGTCGCCACCGGAATTGCCAGGCCTGCTGTATATCGCGCCGCTGGGCTCGGGCGGCTACTCGGACGTCTACCTGTACGAGCAGCAGAACCCGCGGATGAAGGTCGCGGTCAAGGTGCTGGCGGCGCAGAGCCTGCTGTCCGAGCAGGCGCGCCGGCAATTCAGCGCCGAGGCGAATGCCATGGCCCAGCTGGCCGACCATCCGCACATCGTCCAGGTGTTCCGGGCCGACATCGCGCCCGACGGACGGCCCTACCTGGTCATGAAGTACTACCCGCAGCCGAACCTCGCGCAGCGGGCACGCGGCGAGCGGTTCTCCGTCGCGGACGTGTTGCGCATCGGCATCCAGATCGCGAGCGCCGTCGAGGCGGCGCACCGGATCGGCATCCTGCACCGGGACATCAAGCCGGCCAACGTGCTCACCGGGCAGTACGGCACCCTGGGCCTCACCGATTTCGGCATCGCGGGAACCAAGGCGGAGGCCGCTGCCGGGCAGATCGACGGCATCTCCATCCCGTGGGCCGCGCCGGAAGTGCTGTTCAGCGCCGAGCAGGCCGACGAGCGCTCGGACGTCTATTCCATCGCGGCGACGCTGTGGCACCTGCTCGTCGGACGTTCACCGTTCGATCTGCGCGGCGGCGACAACTCTCCGGTCGCGCTGATGCACCGCATCACGTCCACGCCCGCTCCCCCGACGGGCCGCGGTGACGTCCCGCCGTCGTTCGAGCGCCTGCTGGCGAGCGCGCTTGCGAAGAATCCGGCCTCCCGTCCGGCCACCGCACTTGCGCTGGCCCGCGGGCTGCAGACGGTCGAGCAGGAGCAGCGGCTGCCGTTGACCACGATCGCCGTCGCCGACGACCCGCGCCGCACAGCCGCAATGACGCGTCCCGCGAACGCGCCCGCCAGCGAGGACGGAACGCGCGTCAAGCAGCCGGTTCGGGTCGAGGGCGCCGACAAGCGCGCTCCCCGACCGGGGTTCGACGACGATCCGACCCGGCACAAGCAGCCGATGCGCATCGATGCGCAGGCGCCCGTACTGCCGCCGTGGCAGCCGCCACAGGCGCGCGCTTATCCACAGCCGCCGGTCGAACCACCGCCCGAGGAGCAGCCGGGGCGGGATGCCACGCCGGGGCGTTCCCGCCGCGTCTGGTACGTGGTCGGCGGCCTGGCCGCGGCAGCCGCGGCCGTCGGGCTGATCCTCGGGTTGAGCAGCGGAGGCAAGCGACACCCGCAGGACACCACGCTCACCGACGACACACAAATCGCATTGCCCACCGGCCCTGACAACGGCCAGGCGCCCGGAACGCCACAGCTCACCGCTGCCCGTGAGCCGAGCGGCAAGATCAAGTTTCGCTGGACGTATGCCGGCGCCGCCAGCGGCGACAGCTATCGCTGGCGGGAGACCGGCGGCTCGGACACCGGTGTGGCGTACCGGCCCGAGGTGGAACTGCCTGCTCCCCGCGGCAGCGAGATCTGTCTACAGGTGCAGGTGTACCGGAGCACGGGAAGCTTCGCGTCATCGTGGTCAGATCCGAAATGCGCTGGCTGACCCGCCGATTTTCGCGAATGAGAAGATGACGGTCGTGGGGGCCAATACGTGAACGTGGCGAAGTTCCTGCGCCGCCGCCGAGGCGCCGTCGCCGCGGCCGCGGTCGTGGCGGTGGCTGCCGCTTCGCTCATTGCGTACGCCGTCCACGCCGGCGGGTACACCGCTCGCCATGTCGACCTCAACGACGGGGGCATCTGGGTCACCAACAACGCCGAGGGTCTGTACGGGCGGCTGAACAAGCCGGTAGGCCAGCTCGACGCCGGATTCTTCCCGCCAGGTGGCGCGCAAACGTCCTACACCGTCGACGTCGTGCAGGACGGCTCGGCGGTCTTGGCCATCGACAAGGGGCAGGGCCGCCTCTACCCCGTCGACGTGGTTGACGGCAAGGCGGTCGAGACGCAGGCGGCGTCCGTGTCGGGCAACGACGACGTGGCTCTCTCGGGCGGTACCGCGGCGGTGCTCGACCCCGCGACCGGCAAGCTATGGGGCGCGCGGGTGTCCGACGGCGACCTGTCCGGCATTGCGGCGCTCGATTCTTCCGCCAAGCCGCTGACCACCGTGGGTGCCGGCGCAGACCTGGCCGTCGCCGAGGACGGCACGATCTTCGCCGCATCGGCGAGTTCGCAGACTCTCGTCACGGTCCGCCATACGGATCTCGGCTTCGCCAAGCCCACGGTTACACCACTGCACAGGCAGATGTCCGGGCTGACGCTGACCGTCGTCGGTGACACTCCGGTGATCTTGGACGCGCAGGGCGGGGCCGTGTTGCTGCCCGGCGACAAGACGATCCCACTGCCTGCCGGCGTCGCCGGCACCGATGCGGTCCTCCAGCAACCGGGCGCGGACGCCGACGCGGTGTACGTCGCGAACTCGTCCTCGCTGATCAAGGTGCCGTTGCACGGGGAGAATGCAGTCACGCTGTACAACGGCGCAGCGGGCACGCCGGCGCGGCCTGTGCTGCTGGGTGACTGCGTGCACGCGGCCTGGGGCGGCGCGCCCGGCACCTACGCCCGTTCGTGCGAGGGCAAGCCGGCCGTCGCACAGAAGATACCGTCGCACCAGAAGCTCAGCCAGCCTGTATTCAGGGTCAACCGCGGGCAGATCGTGCTGAACGACCTCGTGAGCGGTGGCGTGTGGATCGTCGACAGCACGGTGCAAGAGGTGGACGACTGGCAGGCCATCAGACCTCCGAAGCCGAAGCCCAACAGCAAGAAGCCGAACAAGCCGACCCACCAGAAGCAGCCCTGCGCGCAGGATCGCCCGCCGCAGCCGAGGCCGGACACGCTCGGCGCCCGGCCCGGCCGCACCACGGTGCTGCACGTGACCGACAACGACTCCGACCCGTGCGGGTACCTGCTGGCGGTCAACGGAGTGACGGGTGTCGACGGCGGCGCCAGTGCCTCGATCTCGGGCGACGGTCAGACGGTGCAGGTCGCGGTGCCGTCGAGCGCCACATCCGACATCCACTTCAAGTACTCGGTGAGCGACGGGCACGGCTTGGCCGCGTCCACCGACGTCACGGTGCGCGTGCAACGCGGCGACGCCAACGAGGCGCCGACGTTGCGCACCGGCTACAAGCCGACCACCTGGAGCGTCGCGGCCGGCGGCGAGCTGACCGTTCCGGTGTTGCCCGACTGGCGCGACTTCGACGGCGACCCGCTCGCGCTGACGGGCGCAACGGTCGACGCCGGCTCGGCGGCTGCCACGTCGGACGGTTCGATCGTGTTCAGCGCGCCCGGCAACCAAGGCGTGCAGACCATCCACTACCAGGTGACCGACGGCATCGCGGATCCCGTCCAGGGCACGCTCAAGGTCAACGTGCTGTCGCACACCTCGCTCGATGCCGTGCCGGCCACGGCGGAGCCCGATGTCGCTCGCGCGGTGGTCGGCAAGCCCGTCACGATCATGCCGCTTGCCAATGACGTGCCCGGCTCCGACCCGACCGACCCGTCCGCGAAGCTGACCCTTGCCGCGCCACTGCCTCAACCTGTGGGCGCCACCGTGACGACGGACCTGGCCGGCGGCACCGTGACCGTCACGCCACAGCACATCGGCACCCTGAGCCTGAAATACCAGGCGGCGTTCGGCTCGGCGAAGCTGTCGACGGGAGTGATCCGCGTCGACGTCAGCGCCAACCCGTCCCGCGCGCTGCCGCCGGTCGCGATGCCGGACACCGCCGTGCTGCACGGGCAGCAGGCACAGACCGTTGATGTGCTGGCCAACGACTTCGACCCGTCCGGCGACGTGCTCGTCGTGCAACGGGCGGTGCCCGTCGACGACAACTCCGGGCTGGAAGTCGCCGTGCTGCAAGGGCATTGGCTCCGCATCTGGTCGACGCAGGCGGTAAGTCCCGGCGTGCGGCTCATCCAGTACACCGTGACCGACGGGGTCGCACCGGCGGTCACCGGGCAGGTCAGCGTGCTGCAACTGCCGGCGCCGCAGACCGACTCGCCGCCGACACCGCTCGACGACCTCGCCACCGTGCGCGCCGGTGACACCGTCGACGTGCCCGTGCTCGACAACGACATCGACCCCGACGGGGACCCGCTCACGCTCAAGCCGGGCAAGCTGCTGACCACGCCGGACCTCGGCGCCGGCTATGTCGACGGCACCGTGGTGCGATACGCAGCACCGCCGACCGTGTCGACGCCGACCCAGGTGGTCGTCGACTACGTGGTGGCCGACCCGTCCGGAGCGACGGCGGTCGGGCACGCCCGCATCACCGTCAACCCGCTCCCCCCGGACGCGGCGCACGACCAGCCGCCGGCGCCGGCGCCCATCACCCGCTCGGTCGTAGCCGGCGACCAGATCACCATCACCGTGCCGTGGACCGGCGTCGACCCGGACGGCGACGCGGTGACCGTGACCGGCATCGCCACCGCGCCGCAGCTGGGCCGCGTAATGGCGATCGGACCGACGACGATCACCTACCAGGCGTACCCGCTCGCGGCAGGCACGGACACGTTCGGCTACACGGTCAGCGACAGGTACGGGCTGAGCGGCACGGCGACCATACGCATCGGTGTGGTTCCGCCTGGCGATCCGCAGCCGCCCGTCGCAGTGGACGACGAGGTCACCGCAGCACCCGGCGCGACCGTGCACGTGGCGGTGCTAGGCAACGATCTCGTGGCCCCCGATGACGCGGTCACGATCTCTCCGCTCAACACGACGAATGAGCCGGTTCCGCCCGGGGTCAGCTTGCAGGACGACCGGGTCGTGGTGAAGGCGCCGCCCGCGACAGGCAAGCCGCTGATCGTCTCCTATGCGATCACCGACGGCACAGGCGGACGCTCGGTCGCGCAGGTGATCGTCAACTCGCAGCCGCACTACGACATCCCGCCCGTCGCACGAGACGACGTGGCCACGGTGACACCGGGCGCCACGAGCGCCACCGTCGACGTGCTCGCCAACGACGACGACCCCGACGGATCCGCCGACGACCTGACGATCTCGCGGGCGTTCGCGGTGGGCGCCCATGTGGTCGATCGCAAGCTCGTCGTGCCGGTGCAGGCGTTCCCGCAGGACGTCGCGTACGAGGTGCGCGACAAGGGCGGCGCCTCGGCGATGGGCCTGGTGCACGTGCCGGGTAACGGCACCGCCGCCCCGCACGTCCGTCCCGACGCTCCGGGCATCGAACTCGCGGCCGGCGGCAGCAAGACGATCAAGGTTTCCGACTACGTGGTCGATCCGGCGGGCAAAGCGGTACGGCTGACCACGACGGACCGCATCTGGGGGTCGCCGCCGGACGGTCTCACCGTCGCGAGCAAGGACCAGACGACGCTCCTGCTGACCGCTCACAAGGGCTACCAGGGGCCGGCAGCGGCGGTCTTCGAGGTTACCGACGGCACGAGCCTGTCCGACCCACGGGCGCAGAGGGCGGTGATCGCGCTGCCCGTGCAGATCGGCACACCGCAGCCGGTGCTGCGCTGCCCCACGTCGACGCTGACCGCCGTACAGGGCGGTGCCCCGCTCAAGATCGACCTCGCGACGGTCTGCCACGTGTGGCTCGACGACCCGAGCACGATCGGCCAGCTGAACTTCACCACCAGTTGGGCGAGGCAGCCACGTGGTGTGTCGCTGGTCAAGGACAGCAACTCGAAAGTGACGATCACCCCTGGCGCGCAAGCGCGTCCGGGCACAACGGGCACGCTCAGGATCGCCGTCACCGGATCGGACGCCACCGCCACCCTGAACGTCCGGGTGATCAAGGCGCCGCCGCCGACCGTCTCAGCGATAACGGTGCGCGGCCTCAAGGCCGGTGCCAGCCAGACCGTCGACCTCCGGCAGTACGTACAGTCGCCCATCCAGGGCGCGACGATCACCGCACTCGGTGTCAGGCAGTTGAGCGGATCTGCGTTGAGCGCCCACGCCTCCGGCCCGATCGTCACGTTGTCAGCGCCGCGGAGCAACATCCACGGAACGATGGTGTTCGACGTCTTCGTCACGGACGTGCCCGGAGCGGGCCACGACGATCGCCACGTCACCGGCCGGATGACCGTCGAGGTCCTCGGTCTGCCGGGTACGCCGGGACGGCCGTCTGTCCAGTCGGTGACGAGCCACACGGTGGTCGTGGCGTTCACCCCGCCGCCTCCGAACGGCGCGCCCCTGGATGAGATCGACCTGCACGACAGCCACGGCGCTACGCACTCGTGCCCCGCTTCACCGTGCACGGTCGGCGGCCTGACCAACGGCACGAGCTACACGTTCACGGTGCGCGGGCACAACGTGGTGGGCTGGGGTCCGTTCAGCGCGCCCTCCGGGGTGGGCAAGCCGGACAAGGTACCTGACCCCGTCGGTGGGGTCAGCGCCACCGCGAAGGACCAGTCGGCCGCGGTGAGCTGGCCGGTGGGGCAAGTCGATGGCTCGCCCATCACGAGTTACCAGGTGCAGACCTCACCCGCTCCGTCGTCGGGGGTGTCCGTGTCCTCGGTGCGCGGCACGTCCACCACCGTCGCCGGTCTCGCCAACGGCACGATCTACAGCATCCGGGTCCGGGCGATCAACGCGCAGGGCGCCGGAGCGTGGGGCGGGGCGGCCAGGGTGATCCC
>JBPYES010000588.1:0-9428 GCA_051984825.1 Jatrophihabitantaceae bacterium | reverse complement strand
CGGCTGAGCGCTCGGTTGGCTGGAACCGGCAGCTGCGGCTCACGCCGCTGAGCACCCGGACGTATTTCCGGGCCAAGGTGCTGACCAGCTATGTCCTCGCGCTGCTCAGCATCGGACTGCTGTACCTCGCCGGTGTGATGTTCGGGGTACGGCTGCCCGCCGAGAAGTGGCTGCAGATGACAGCGCTGATCCTGGTCGCGGCGATCCCGTTCGCGGCGATCGGCATCTTCCTGGGCCACACCATGTCCATCGACTCCATGGGACCAGCGATGGGCGGCATCACCGCACTGTTCGCGTTCCTCGGCGGCGTGTGGTTCCCGATCACCGGCGGCGGGTTCTTCATGGTGCTGGCGGAGTGCCTTCCCTCGTACTGGCTGGTGCAGGCCGGCCGGCTCGGGCTGGGCGACGGCGGGCAGGTGTGGGGCGTCAAGGGCTGGCTCTGCATCGCCATATGGACCGTGGTGTTCGCGTTCCTCGCGATGAAGGCGTACCAGCGCGATACGAAGCGCGTCTAACCTCGGTAACGCAATGACTGATCCGTGCGAGCCCCGGAGTGGCGGCGGGTTCCAGCCTTGGTCGCTGGCCCGCCGCGACTCCGCCGCGCGGTGGCGGCGGGTCATATTCCCCGGCATCTGGCTCATCTACCTGGGCCAGACGGCACACGGGGTTAGCCTGCACAGCTCCGGGTGGGCGGCCGCGGCGGGCTACGCGGTGCTCATCGCGTTCTGCGCGCTCTATTTGACCGCCTTGCCGTTCGCCTGGGCCGGACAGCAGCGGCGATTCTGGCTGGTGTACGCGGCGATGTTGGTGCTCGTCGCTATCGAGGCGGCGTTCGCGCACCAGGACGCATTCGCCATGCTGACGTTCGTCTCGGTGATGACCGTGGGGGCGCTCGGCGCGCGCGCAATACCGGTGCTGGCGCTGTACATCGCGGTCGCGGTCGCGGTGCCACCGGCAGTGCACTCCTGGCACGCCGGCCTGGACTTCACCCCACTGATCACGATCACCCTGGTGGGCCTGGCGATGTACAGCTTCTTCGGGCTGATTCGCAGCAACCGGGAGCTGGCCGAGGCTCGTTCCGAGGTGGCCCGGCTCGCCGCGGAGAACGAGCGCACCCGCATTGCTCGCGACCTGCACGATCTGCTCGGCCACTCGCTCACCACGATCACCGTCAAGGCCGGCCTGGCCCGCCGGCTGGCTGAGCGCCACGACGAGCGCGCCACCACGGAGATCGCCGAGGTGGAGGAGTTGTCCCGGCGCTCCCTCGCCGACGTCCGTGCCGCGGTGGCCGGGCACCGGGACGTGACGCTCGCCGGTGAGCTGGCGACGGCGCGCGAGGTGCTCCGCGCGGCCGGCATCGTGGCCGAGCTGCCAGGATCCGTCGAGGTCGTCGATCCGTCGGTGTCGGAGCTGTTCGGGTGGGTCGTCCGCGAGGGAGTGACGAACGTGGTGCGGCACGCCCGGGCATCGCAGTGCACCGTGCGCGTCGACCGTGGCTGGGTCGAAATCACCGACAACGGCCGGGGCGGCACCGCTGGCGCCGGCAACGGCCTGACGGGGCTGCGGGAACGGGTCGAGGCGGCCGGTGGGACCGTCCACGTCGGGCCCGCTCCCCGTGGCGGGTGGCGGCTGCGCGTCGACGTCCCGGTCGAGCCGGTCGGCCGGTCCGCCCCTGCGGCGCACGCGGTACGCGAGACGCCCACAATGACTCCGTGATCAACGTGCTGCTCGCCGACGACCAGGCGATGGTCCGCTCGGCTTTGGCCGCTTTGCTCGAACTCGAGGACGACCTGCACGTGGTGGCCCAGGTGGGCCGCGGCGACCAGGTGGTGGCGGCGGCGCTCCAGCATCGGCCGGACGTCGCTCTGCTCGACATCGAGATGCCCGGCATGGACGGGTTGGCCGCCGCCGCTGCGCTGGCGCACGAGGCGCCGGCGGTCAAGGTGATCATCCTGACCTCGTTCGGACGGCCCGGATACCTGCGCCGCGCGATGGAATCGTCCGCGCTCGGCTTCGTCGTGAAGGACGCCCCCGGCGATCAGCTCGCGGACGCGGTGCGCCGGGTCATGGGCGGCGAGCGGGTGGTCGACCCGGCGCTCGCCGCCGCCACGCTGGCCGGTGGCGCGTCGCCGCTCACCGGCCGCGAACGCGACGTACTGGTCGCTGCTCGAGACGGTGCCACCGTGGCCGACATCGCGGGAAAGCTGTTCTTGTCCGAGGGGACGGTGCGCAACTACCTGTCGGCGGCGATCGCCAAGACGGGGGTACGCAATCGCGTCGAGGCGGTCCGGGTCGCGGACCAGCGCGGCTGGCTCTAGAGAGCGGCGACCTGCGGGGCCACCGCGGTCGCGATCAGTTCCAAATGGGCGAGATCGGTCAGGTCGAGCACCTGCAGGTACAGCCGGCTAGCGCCGAGTTGGGCGAACTGGCCTACCTTGTCCACTACTTGCGCGGGCGTACCGGCGAGCCCGCCGACCCGCAGGCTGTCCAGGTCCTCGCCGATCGCCTCGACGCGACGGGCCACCTCCGCCTCGTCACGGCCGACGGCGACGGTTTGTGCCGCGGAGTAACGCAGCTGCCGCGCACCGGCGGCGACCCGGACCCGCTCGAAGATTTCCTCGGTGGACTCGAGTGTCTCGAACGGGACGTTGAACTCGTCCGCGTACCGGGCGGCAAGCTGTGGGGTGCGCCGCTTGCCCTTGCCGCCGATGATGATCGGGGGACGCGGCGACTGCACCGGCTTCGGCAGCGCAGGCGACTCGACGAGTGAGTAGTACTTGCCGTCGTGGGTGAATGTCTCCCCGGACGGCGTGCGCCAGAGCCCGTCCAGGATCGCCAACTGCTCGGCGAGGCGGTCAAAACGCTCGCGGGTATCGGGGAACGGCACACCGTATGAGCGATGCTCGGCCTCGTACCACCCGGCGCCGATGCCCAATTCGACCCGGCCGCTGCTCATCGCATCGACCTGCGCAATCGCGATCGCAAGCGGCCCGGGCAGCCGGAAGGTCGCCGACGTCACCATTGTGCCGAGCCGGATCCGGCTGGTCTCGCGAGCGAGCCCGCCCAGCGTCACCCACGAGTCGGTCGGACCCGGGCCAGGATCGCCCGGCCCGATGCGTTGCAGGTGGTCGGAGCGGAAGAACGCGTCGAAGCCGAGGTCCTCGCTGGCCTTCGCCACCCGGCAGAGGTCGTCGTACGTCGCGCCCTGCTGGGGCTCGGTAAATATGCGTAGGTCCACGCACCCGAGAATAGTTACGGTCGTCAGCGTGAGGTCTGCGCTATCGGACGACGATCGCCGACGCCTCGGCGCGACGTTCAATTCAACAGCTGAACTGTACGAACGGGCTCGTCCCGGCTACGCGGTGGACGCGGTCACGTGGCTGCTCCCGCAAGATGCGAGGCGCGTGCTCGATCTCGGCGCCGGCACCGGAAAGCTCACCGCCGATCTCGTCCGGCGCGGCCTGGACGTTGTAGCCGTCGAGCCGGCGCCTGCAATGCGTGCACAGCTCAGCGCCCGACTGTCCACTGTGGACGTTCGCTCCGGGAGTGCCGAGGCGACCGGGCTGCCCGACGGCTGCGTCGACGCGGTATTGATTGCGGCGGCGCTGCACTGGTTCGAACGTCCCGCCGCCGACCGGGAGATCGCGCGGGTGCTGCGTCCGGGCGGCGTGGTCGGCGTCCTCGCCAATCAGCGCGACACATCGCTCGCATGGACGCGCGCCCTTGACGAATTGCTCACGACGCGGCTGGCCGGGCTTCCCCGCTCGCCGCGCAGCATCGCCGAGGCAGTATTCGCGGCGGAGTTGTTCGAGCCGCCGGAGCGCGCCGAGTTCCCGCACCACCAGACCGTCGACGCCGCTGGGCTGGCCGACGTGGTCGCCACGCGCGCCTACGTCATAGACCTGCCGGAGCCGGCACGCGCTGCGTTGCTGGACGAAGTGCGGGATCTTGGGCGCAATCATCCAGATCTGACGGGCCGGACGCGGTTTGAGCTGCCGTACCTAACGGTTTCCGTTCGCAGCCGGCGTCGCTGACCCGTAGGCTGCGCCACCATGAGCCAAGGTCGTCTCACGCGCTACGCGAAGCTCGTCGTCGAGGTCGGCGCGAATGTCCAATCCGGACAATACGTGCTGGTCACCGCCGACATCGCCCATGCGCCGGTCGTCCGGGAGGTCGTGGAACAGGCGTACCTCGCGGGAGCGCGTCGCGTCGATGTCGCATACGCGGACGGCCACGTGCGCCGCTCGACGCTGCGCCATGCCCCGGCCGAGACGCTGACGACGGCGCCGGCGTGGGAGCTCGCCCGGCTGCGCGAGTGCGAAGAGGCCGGCGCCGCGTTGATCCGGCTGACCGGCAACCCTGATCCGCATCTGTTCGACGGCATCGACCCGGCCAGGGTCGCCGCCGTGGCGCTCGATCTCGCCACCGAGTCGCGGCGAATTGTGCTGGGCGGCAAGGTCGCCTGGACGATCTGCGCGGCACCCAATGCCGGGTGGGCACAGCAGGTCTTCGGTGAGCCGGACGTCGAACGTCTGTGGGATGCGGTGGGCGTGGCAATGCGCTTCGACGCTCCGGACGTGGTCGCCGCGTGGCGTGAGCACCGCACGACGCTGGCCGCCCGTGCGTCCGCCCTCGAGGCCCTGGAGCTGGATGCGGTGCACTATGTCGGCGACGGCACGGACCTGACGGTGGGATTGCTGCCCGGGTGCCGCTGGTTGAGCGGCTCGCTGCAGACCGAAGCGGGTGTCGAATTCATGCCGAACCTGCCCACCGAGGAGGTCTTCACGTCGCCGGATCGGCGCCGGGCCGACGGCGTGATCACGCTGACCCGCCCGTTGGTGATGCCGCAGGCGGGCGCGCTGGTCGAGGGGCTGCGGGTGGAGTTCGCGGACGGGCGCATCGTGTCGGTGAGCGCTGAGCGCGGCCAGGAGGCGGTCACCGCCGAACTCGGTTCGGACGACGGTGCGAAGAGCCTCGGCGAGGTGTCGCTGGTCGACGGCACGTCACGGGTGCGCGCCGCGGGTGTGATCTTCCACGACACGCTCTACGACGAGAACGCCGGCTGCCATGTCGCGTGGGGCCAGGGCTTCCCGATCGCGCTCGAGGGCGGTACGTCGCTGTCACCGGAGCAGCTGTTCGCCCAGGGCATCAATCGTTCGAGTGTGCACACCGATGTGGTGATCGGCGGCCCCGGTGTCAGCGTCGATGGGCTCACCAGCGACGGGCAGGTCGTCCCGATCATCAAGGACGACACGTGGGTTCTCGCGACCGACTAGGGCCGCCGATGATCTTGGACTTCCGGTTGCATAGCGACCATAAGTCCAAGATCACGCAGCGCGGTTGCGTTCGAACACGAGCCGCAGGCCGAGCAGCGTCAGCTCGGGTTCGTAACGCGTGACTGTCTCGCAGTGCTCGATCACGAGCGGCGCCAGCCCTCCAGTCGCGATCACGGACACGCTGCCCGGGTCATCAGGAGCGAGTTGCGCGCTTAGCCGGCGCACCAGGCCGTCGACTTGCGCGGCGAAGCCGTAGAGGATGCCGGACTGCAACGACTCGACGGTGTTCTTGCCGATCGGCGCGCGTGGCTCGACGAGTTCGACCTTGCGCAACTGGGCGGCGCGTGCCGCCAGAGCGTCCAGCGAAATCTCGATGCCTGGCGCGAGCGCACCGCCGAGGAACTCGCCACGCGTGCTCACCACGTCGAAGTTGGTGGACGTGCCGAAGTCCACGACGATCGCGGGGCCTCCGACAAGGTGGTGGGCCGCCGCCGTGTTGCAAATGCGGTCCGAGCCGACCTCGCGCGGAAAGTCGGTCAGCACGCCCACGCCGGTGCGCACGCCCGGCTCGACGATCAGCGTCGGCACGTCGTCGTAATAGTCGGCGAGCATCACGCGCAGTTCGCGCAGCACGGCAGGCACCGTCGAGCACGCCGATATGCCGGTGATCTTGAAGCCGTCGAGCAGCCCGCGGAACGTCAACGCGAGTTCGTCCGCGGTGTTGCGCGCATCCGACTTGATTCGCCACGAGCGGATGAGCTCGTCACCCTCGAATACCCCGAGCACCGTGTTGGTATTGCCTATGTCGATCGCCAGGAGCATGGTCACATATCCAATCCGATGTCCAGCGCAGCTGCGGAGTGGGTCAGTGCTCCGACCGCGAGGTAGTCGACGCCGGTCTCGGCAACTTCGCGTGCCCGTTCCAGCGTCAGCCCGCCGGACGCCTCGAGCTTCGCCCGCCCCCTCGCGTACGCGACCACCTCACGCATTTGATCAGGCGGCATGTTGTCGAGCAGGACGAGCTCGGCGCCCGCGTCGATCACCTCGCGTGCCTGCGCCACCGTGTCGACCTCGACCTCGATCGGCAGGTCGGGGTAGGCCGCGCGCACTGCGTCGAACGCCTTGACCACGCTGCCCGCGGCGGCCACGTGATTGTCTTTGACGAGTGCTGCGTCGGACAGCGACATGCGGTGGTTTACGCCGCCCCCACAGCGCACCGCGTATTTCTCCAGCGCGCGGAGCCCCGGAAGCGTCTTGCGGGTATCGCGGATCACCGCGCCGGTGCCGGCGACGGCGTCCACCCAGCGCCGAGTCAACGTCGCGACACCCGAGAGGTGGCACAGCAGATTCAACGCGGTGCGTTCGCCGGTGAGGATGTCGCGCACCGGCCCGAGGACGGTGGCCAGCACCTCCCCCGGCGTCACCCACGTGCCGTCTGCCGCACCGAACTCGACGCGTGCCCGTCCGTCGCTGACGACTGTGAACACGGCTGCAGCCGCCGGCAGGCCGGCCACGACGCCGGCAGCGCGGGCCACCAGGTCGGCGCTCCCGACGAGTGACGCCGGGACGGTTGCGGTGGTGGTCGCGTCACCGATGGCGCCGAGGTCCTCGTCAAGGGCACGGCGCACCACGTCGTCGACGTTCATGCTGGCCGCTCTACGTGCAGCGTGCCGTCGCGGAAGCTCACAGCATCACCGCCACATTGTCGATCAGCCGGGTCGGCCCGACCCGAGCGGCGACCAGCAAGCGCGCTGCACCACGGACAGGCGCCGGGCCGAGGTCAGCGGCCCGTAGCTCGAGGTAGTCGAGGCGGACGCCCGGCTCGGCATCCAGCACGGCGCGCGCTGCCTTGAGCACCGCGTCCGGGCCGTCGCTCGCGGCAGCCTGCCCGGCGAACAGCGCGCGCGACAGCGCAAGCGCATGCAGGCGATCGCCGCCGGACAGGAACACGTTGCGGCTCGACAGCGCCAGGCCGTCCGTCTCCCGAACGGTCGGCACGCCGGCGATGCCTACGCCGAGTTCGAGGTCGCCGACCATGCGGGTGATCAAGGCAAGCTGCTGGTAGTCCTTCTCGCCAAAGAGTGCAATCGCCGGGCGGACCATGCCGAGGAACTTGGCCACCACGGTGAGCACGCCGGCGAAATGCCCAGGCCGAAACCGCCCTTCCAGTTCCGCGCCTAATGGTCCGGGATCGATGCGCACCTGCGCCGCGCCACCGGGGTAGACGTCCTCCACCGACGGTGACCACACGAGGTCCGCGCCCGCGTGCTCGCACCGCGCGAGGTCGTCGGAAAGTGTCCGCGGATACACCGCGAGGTCCTCGGCGGGACCGAACTGAAGCGGGTTGACGAAGATCGTCACCACCACCGACTCGGACCACGACCGCGCCTGCTCGATCAGCGCTATGTGCCCGGCGTGCAGGGCGCCCATCGTAGGCACCAGCGCGATCGGATCAGCCAGCTCCTCACGTGCACCGGCGAACTCGGCACGGGACCGCACCAGCTTCATGACAGCGCCTCGGCAATCTCTTGCGCCTGCTCGGCATTCAGCCGACCGGCTGACAATGCCCGTTCCGCAGTGCGGCGCGCCATCGCGACGTACGACGGCACGGTCTCCGGCGCGTCCCGTGCAAGGGTCGCAAGGTGCGTGCGCACTGTAGCGACGTCGCCACGCGATACCGGACCGGTCAACGCGACGTCGCCGAGACGCAGCGCGTTGTCCAGGGCTGCCGACAACAACGGGCCGAGCAATCGCGCGGGGTGCTCGACGCCGGAGCGGGCGAGCAGATCGAGGGCGTCGTTCACGACGGTGACGAGATGGTTGGCGCCGACGGTCAACGCCGCGTGGTACAGCGGCCGCGAGAGTTCGGGCACCCAGACCGGTTCGGCACCCAGCTCGACGACCAGCGCCTCGGCCACGGGTCGCAGCTCCTCCGGTGCAGTCACCCCGAACGTGGCGCCCGTCAGCTTGTCCACGTCCTCAGGGCGGCCGGTGAACGTCATCACCGGATGCAGCGCCAGCGGCAGGACACCCCGTGCTGCCGCGGCATCGAGCGCCCCGATGCCGACCGCACCGGACGTGTGTGCCGCGAGCTGGCCGGCGCGCCAGGCGTCCGTGGCTGCAAGACCACTGACAAGCTGCCGCAGCGTGTCGTCCGGGACCGCCAGCACCACGAAGTCGGCAACGTCAACGACCTCGTGCGGCGCGCGGATCGGCACTCCCGGCAGGAGCCGCTCGGCCCGGCGCACCGACTCCCGGGATATGGCGCTGACGGCCACCACCTCATGTCCCACACGGGCGAGAGCGGCGCCCAGCACGGCACCGACCCGCCCAGCACCGATTACGCCAACGCGCAGCCGCGCGGGTCGGGCAGCGGTCAACGGCGGTCCTCACATGGTGGCGATCGTGCACTTGGAGCGTACGCGGACGCGACACGATGGCCCGGGATCGGCTAGGTTGTCGCACCGTGACTGTGCTAGCCCGGCGGCTCCGGCTGGGGATCGACAGCCGTGCGATCGGAGCCGACTCGTGACCGAAATCCAGCAGCTCGTGGCCCAAAGTTCCGACGCCGCCGGCCTGCACGCCACGGCTCCGGCGCTACTGCTCGAGCTGCAGACCCAACTCGGAATTCTTGCCGCGACTGCAACCCGTGCCACCGAGCGTGGCCGACGTCCGTTCCGACCTACCGGCGACTGGGCCGGACGCCTCGGTGAGCTTGCTTACGGCATCTATCTGCTCGCCGATCAGACCGGCGTCGACATCGCCTCCGAGGTAGCAAAGGTCGCAGTGCTGCAACAGCGCCGGGCCGAACAGAATGCAGGAGCCCAGGCCGACTGGCCCTTTATGGGTTGAGCCAGGCTGATTAATTCACGCAGGACTTTGAGTTCTCGGCGGCGTTGGTGACGCCGGATTGGGTCGGCGACGGTGACGGCTTCGGCGAGGCCGACGAATGCGGCTTCGAACTCGGCGCCGGGGGTGCAGCACTCGCGGCGATACCGTCGCCGCCGAGGACCAGCGTTACCTTCGAAACGCTTGACGAAAGTTGCAGAGCCGCGCCCGGCACATAGCGCCCGAGCGTCTTGGCCTGCGCCTGCATCCCGTCCGGGTACTCGATCATGGTCTGGTTGGTGCGCTCGTCGGTATCAGGACCCA
>JBPYES010000587.1:0-8923 GCA_051984825.1 Jatrophihabitantaceae bacterium | reverse complement strand
GCGAAGACCGCGCCCATGCCTACCGCGGCCAGGGTCATGAGCACCATGCCCGGGTAGCGCACCGCCGAGCGGTGTCGCGGAGCCCCGGCCGGGTGCGGCGGCGGTTCCGTCGCGCGCTGCGGCTGCAGCCACAGGGCGCCGATACTGACCAGGCCCGCGCCGATCAGCAGGCCGAGCACCGGGCTGATCTGAATTGCGATCACCGTGGCGATCAGCGGCCCGACAGTGAAGATCACCTCGTCCAGCGTCGACTCGAGCGAGTACGCGGTGGTGAGCTCGGGACGGCCGGCGAGCACGAACGACCACCGGGCCCGGATCAAGGAGCCGACACCGAGCAGGGCGAAGCCGGCCACGACGGTCGGTAGCAGCAGTGTCCAGTCCGGACTGTGCAGCCCAGCAAGTACGCACAGCGCGACGATGCCGCCGACGTGCAGCGCGGAAGCCGGCAGCAGCACCCGGCTCTGCCCGTACCGGTCGACCATTCTGGCCAAGACGGGGTTGCCCACGCCGTTTGCGGCAACGTAGGCGCCACTGAGCAGCCCGGCGAACCCGTAGTGGCCGGTCCGCGTCGAGATCAACAGCACCATGCCGATCGGATAGATCGCGATCGGCATGCGCATGACGAACCCGGCCGCGCAGAACGCGGCCGTGCCCGGTTCGCGGAACACCGCGCGATAGGTCCGGAGCATCAGAACCCGAGACGGTCGAGCTTTTTGGGGTCGCGCTGCCAGTCGGCTTCAACGGCGACGTGCAGGTCGAGATGCACTTGGTGGCCGAGCAGCTGCTCGATCTCACTTCGCGCCCGGATACCGATCTGCTTCAGCCGGGTCCCCCGCGTACCGATGACAATGCCCTTCTGGCTCGCACGTTCCAGATGCAGTGTGGCGTATATGGCGCGCGGCTGAACTTCGTCGACCGTGACGGCGATCGAGTGCGGCAACTCGTCGCGCACGCCGTCCAGTGCCGCCTCACGGATCAGCTCGGCGATGCGGGTCTCGACGTCCTCGTCGGTCGCGACGTCGTCCGGGTACAGCGGCGGGCCTTCCGGCAGCTGCGCCACCAGCAGGTCGGTCAGCAGGCCGACCTGCTCGCCTGTCGTCGCCGACACGGGAACGATCTCGGCGAACTCGCCGAGGGCGCTCACCGCGACGAGCTGGCCGGCGAGCTGGTCACGCTTCGCGGCGTCCGCCTTGGTCACAATCGCTACGACCGGCTTGGCCAGCGCGGTGAGCTCGGCCGCGATGAAACGGTCGCCCGGACCGACCTTCTGGTCGGCCGGCACGCAGAAGCCGATCACGTCCACATCCGCGAGCGTCGCGCGCACCACGTCGTTGAGCCGCTCGCCGAGCAGTGTGCGCGGCCGGTGCAGGCCGGGCGTGTCGACGATGACGAGCTGGGCGTCGGGCCGAGTGACGATGCCGCGCACGGCGCGCCGGGTGGTCTGCGGCTTCTCGCTCGTGATGACGATCTTGGTTCCGACCAGGGCGTTCGTCAGCGTCGATTTGCCCGCATTCGGGCGCCCGACGAAGCAGCAGAACCCGGATCGGAAGGCGGCAGTCACAGCCGAATCTTCGCACACCTATTCTTGACCAGTTCCAGACTGCGACTACTCTCGGTTGTATGCCCGCCACTGCCGCCGAGCGGCTGAGTGGGGCCGGGTTGCGGGTGACCCGACAGCGCCTCGCCGTGCTCGACGCGATCACTCCGGGCGAACATCTTGACGTCGAAACGATCGCCGATCGCGCGTGCATCGAGCTCGGCAGCGTGTCCACGCAGGCCGTATATGACGCGCTCCACGCCCTCCACGCGGCTGACCTGGTCCGGCGTATCGAGCCGGGCGGCGGACCCGCCCTCTTCGAAATCCGCGTCGGCGACAACCACCATCACCTCGTCTGCCGGGACTGCGGCATGGTGATCGATGTCGACTGCGCCGCCGGTAACGCTCCGTGCCTTGACGTACCCAATGCGGCCGGCTTCGCCATCGACGAGGTCGAGGTCACGTGGTGGGGGCACTGCCCCGCCTGCCAGGTCGTCGTCGCCGAAGAAGGCCACCACCCTTAAGCGGCTCACAGCTATAGGCACGAGTCCACCAGATACGAACAGCGCTCCCGTTGAGTATTGACGGATTGTGTTTCATCGCGGACGCTATAGCGCTAGCACACCCTCAAGACTCCCCACTCGGCTCGATGCCGTGTCGAAGAGAGGTGTCCCATGCCCAGTGCCACCCGCTCGACCGCGCGTCGCACTCGCCTGGCTGCCGTAGCCATCCTCGCCCTGGCCGTCCCCGGCGTCGCGAGTGCCGCTGCACCCTCGGGCCAGCATCAGCCGGCGCGCACCGTCGACGTGGCTCTCGGCGCCGCTGCGACAGCCACGTCCGCCGCGTCGAACAACCCGGCCGGCAACGCCGTGGACGGCAGCGCCACCACGTCGTGGTGCGCCACACAGTGGACCGGCAGCGTCACGGTCGACCTCGGCACGCCGCGCACCGTCACCGGTGCCGGCATCACCCTCGCCGCCACCGCCTCGCCGTCCACAGCATCGCTGGAGCTCGCCACCCAGGCCGGTGACTGGCGGCCGGTCGCTTCGGCGCGCAACATCGCCCTTAACGGCAACGCGCCCGCATACCTAGCCCTCGGCCAGCGCGCCCGGTATGCACGGCTGACCGTGACGACCGGTGACGGCACGCCCGCGTGCGTCGGCGAGTTCCGCCTCTTCGGCAACGCCCCGGCCGGCGCAATGCTCGGTGCCGACCTGTCGTTCACACTCCAGGAACTGGCCGCCGGCACACAGTTCACCGACGCGGGCAAGCCAGCGACGCCTGTGCAAATCCTTCGCGCACACGGCGGCAACTACGCCCGGATGCGGCTGTGGGTGAACCCGCCCGCGGGCTACAGCGACCTCGCGAACGATCTTGCGCTGGCCCGGCTCGTCCACGCCGCCGGCATGCGCATCTACCTCGACATCCACTACTCCGACTTCTGGGCGGACCCGCAGCACCAGGACATACCCGCGGCGTGGCAGGGCCAGGACCTGGCAGCCCTCGCCGGGACGGTGCAGAGCTACACCCACGACGTCATCGTCGCGTTCGCGCAGCAGGGCACGCCGGTGGACATGGTCTCGATCGGCAACGAGATCCGTAACGGCATGCTCTGGCCGATCGGCCAGGTGAACTGGACGGCTGACACCGGATGGGACAACCTCGCCACCCTGCTCAAGGCAGGAGTCGCGGGTGCCCACGCCGGCAACCCGCCGGGCCATCAGCTGCGGATCATGATGCACTTCGACGAAGGCGGCAACAATGCCGACAGCACACGGTTCTTCGACAACCTGATCAACCGTGGCGTCGACTTCGACGTGATCGGCCTTTCGTACTACACCTTCTTCCACGGCCCCCTGACCGCGCTCCGCTCGAACGTCGATGCATTGGCGACCCGGTACGGCAAGGACATCGTCATCGCCGAACTGCAGTACGCCTGGACACTGGCCAACGGCGACACCACCGGCAACTTCGTGTGGCAGGCGAGCCAGCTCGAGGGCGGGTACCCGGCCAGCGCCGGCGGCCAGTTGTCGGAGGCGAACGACGTGCTGTCGATCTTGGCCCAAGTGCCCGGTGGCCACGGCAAAGGCTTGTTCTACTGGGAGCCGGAGTGGGTGCCCGGTGTCGGCTGGGAACCTGGCGCCGGCACACCGAATGACAACCTGACCCTGTTCGACTTCCAGGGACGTGCGCTGCCGTCGATCGGGCTGTTCGAAGACCCGGTCACCGTCTGCCAGCGCTACGACCACTACGACGTGCCCTGCGTAATCCCGTCCTGAGGAGCCATCCCATGGTGTCGCGCACCTCCGCTGCCCTTGCCGTAGGCCTTCTGCTGGCAGGACTTACAGCTATCCTGCCGACCGCGACGGCGGCACCGCCGGAACCGAGTGTGCACGCCAACCCTGCGGACGGTGTGCTCAACCAGGGCGACCGGACGATCGACTTCGACCACGGCTGGAAGTTCCAGCTCGTGAACACCAAGGACACCACCGACCCGACGGGGCAGTACGGGAACTCGAGCAACCCGCTGGCCGCGGCGCCCGGGTTTGACGACACGTCCTGGCGATCCGTGACGCTGCCGCACGACTGGAGCATCGAGCAGCAGCCGACGCCCGACCAGAGCAACGCCACCGGCTACTTCCCCGGCGGGCTCGGCTGGTATCGCAAGACGTTCACGCTGCCGCCGTCGACGGCCGGCAAGACGATCAGCCTCGATTTCGACGGCGTCTACATGAACTCCTACGTCTATCTGAACGGCCAGCTACTGGGCAATCACCCTTACGGCTACACGGGATTCACCTTCGACGTTACCGATCAGGTGCACACGGACGGGGTGACACCGAATGTCCTCGCGGTAGTCGTCCAGAACAAGGAGCCCAGCAGCCGCTGGTACTCGGGTAGCGGCATCACCCGCAACGTGCACCTGACGGTCACCGACCCGATCCACGTCGCCCGCTGGGGCGTCTTCGTCACGACGCCGGACCTGGCCACCACCATCCAGGACGGCTACGCCGACGTGCACGTCCAGACCCAGGTCGTCAACCCGGACAATGCACCGGTCGACGTCGTCTCGACGGTGCGCGACGCGTCCGGCGCCGACGTCGCGTCGTCCACCGGCACGGATGTTCGGCTCGACCACCCGCACCTGTGGTCGACCACCGACCCGTATCTCTACACGCTGCACACCGAGGTCGTGGCAAACCAGCAGGTCGTCGACAGCTATGACACGACATTTGGGGTGCGCTGGCTGACGTTCGACCCCGCGCACGGCGTGTTCGTCAACGGGCAGCACATCAAGCTTCAGGGTGTCGACCTGCACAACGACCAGGGCGCGCTCGGCTCGGTGGACAACTACGACGCGCTCTGGCGGCAGATGAGCATCCTCAAGAGCGAGGGCGTTAATGCGTTCCGCACCTCGCACAATCCGCCGTCGCCCGAGATGATCGACGTCTGCCAGCGCCTCGGGATCGTCATGATGGTGGAGGCGTTCGACGCGTGGAACAACCAGAAGCTGCCCTTCGACTACCACCTGTACTTCAACCAGTGGTCGGACACCGACATCGCCGAGATGGTGAACGAGTCGAAGAACTCGCCCGCGGTGATCATGTGGTCGATCGGCAACGAGATCCCCGGCTGGGGCACCAACGCCGAGATCCCCAACGAGCTGCGGCTGATCGGCGACATCAAGGCGATCGACACCACGCGACCGGTGGTTGCCGGCTCCGACCGGTACCGCAGCCTGCCTGCCCCGGGCTCTGCCGGCGAGCAGATGCTGCTGAACCTCGACGGTCTGGGGTTGAACTACAACCCCGCCCTGGTCGTGGACGGGCTGCACGCACGCTATCCCACCAAGTTCTTCTTCGAGTCGGAGTCCTCGTCGGAGGAATCGGCGCGCGGCGTTTACCAGGACCCGGACTACATCAACACGGGTGAGAACTACACGCCCGGAAAGCGGTTGCCGTCGTCGTACGACAACAACCTGGCGTCGTGGACGATGAGTGACGAGTACGGGCTGAAGAAGGACCGCGATAGGCAGTACTTCGCGGGACAGTTCATCTGGTCCGGGTTCGACTACATCGGCGAGCCGACTCCGTACGGCCAGTTCCCGGTGAAGACGTCGTCGTTCGGCACGATCGACACTGCGGGTTTCCCCAAGGACGCGTACTACGCATTCCAATCGCAGTGGACGTCGACCCCGATGGTGCACCTCGTTCCGATGAACTGGACGAACTACAAACCCGGCCAGGACGTCGAGGTGTGGGCGTACTCGAATGCCCGCAACGTCGAGCTGTTCCTGAATGGGCAGTCTCTCGGCACGAAGTCATTTGATGCCAAGACATCAACGGACGGCGTGCACTATTTCGAGACCACCGAAACTACCGGCGACGACAAGAACTACCCGTCGGGCAGTTACACCAGCCCGAACGGCAGCACGGGCAAGCTGCACCTCACCTGGCATGTGCCGTTCGAGCCGGGACAGCTGGTGGCGGTCGCGCGCTCCGACGACGGCACCGCCGTCGCCCGTGACGAGGTCGACACGGCCGGCGCCGCCTACACGCTGCGCATTACGCCGGACAAGCAGGTGCTCGCGGCTGATGGGAAGGCGCTGTCGTACCTGACCGTCGACGTCGTCGACCGCAACGGCGTGGTCGTGCCGGACGCGGACAACGCGATCACGTTCCACGTGACCGGTGCTGGCACCTTCGCCGGTGCGGACAACGGCAAGGAGGACTCTGCGGAGGGTTACCAGGCAACGACGCACACCGCCTTCAACGGCAAGGTGCTCGGCATCGTGCAGGCGGCCGAGCATCCCGGATCGGTGACGATCACTGCGTCCGGCGACGGTCTCGTGCCCGCCACGGCGACGCTGTTCACGGTCAACCACGAGGCACGGGGGCTGGTAGGCACGCAGCCGGCGTACCTGCGCGCCCCATTCGGCGCCACGCCGGATCTGCCGCAGACGGTCACCGGCGTGTACGCCGACGGCAGCACCGCACCGCTGGCAGTGGAGTGGCACACCATCCCGCCGGGCGGCCTGCGCAAGCCCGGCACGTTCACCGTCAACGGCAACCTGCCCGGCGGTGGCACGGCCCGGGCCGTGATCACGCTGTACGCCGCGGACAGTATCGAGCCGTACTCGACGGTGACCCCGGTCGGTGAGGCCCCGTTCCTGCCTGCCGTGGCGACGCTGCGCTACACCGACGGCGTGACGGAGACAGTCCCGGTGACGTGGGACGCGGTCGACCCCGCCGCGTACGCCGCGCCCGGCACGTTCACCGTCCACGGCACCGCCGCGGGCCTATCGGCCACGGCCACGGTCCAGGTCACCGCAGCGTTCACCCCGAACCAGAACATCGCGCTCGCGACCAGTCCCACGCAGCCGGCCGCGGACGCCGGCTACTCGGGCAGCTCGAACTCGGTGCCGGCCCGGATGCTCGACGGCACCACGACGACCGGTGGCTGGTCGAACTTCTACAACAAGTCGGCGACCAACACGCTGCCAGCGGTGAGCAAGGCACACGCCAACGAGTGGGTCTCCGTCCAGTGGCCGAGCGGCCAGCGAATCAGCTCGGTGGTGCCGTTCTTCACGATGAGCGCCAACCGGGTGCTGCCCAGCTCGGTCAGCGTGTCCTACTGGGACGGTGCGGCGTGGCAACCGGTAAGCGGCCAGCAGGTGCAGTGGGCGACCACGTCCAACCAGCCGACCACGATCACGTTCGACCCGGTGAGCACGACCGGAATCCGGCTCGACATGACCAGCCCGGCGCCGAACACCTCCACGGGCTTCCTGCAGATCACGGAACTGCAGGTGCCCGCGGACGAGGTCACTGGGTAGCTGCCACCCCCCTCGGCTACCCCGTGACCTCCTTAATGGCCTCGCGCCAGCGCTGGGCGTCGCGGCCCTGGCCGGGCTCGTTCATCTCGGCGAAGCGGACCACGCCGTCGCAGTCGATGAGGAACGTGCCGCGATTGGCGATGCCCGCCGCCTCGTTGAACACGCCGTACTGCTGCGCCACCGCCCCGTGCGGCCAGAAGTCCGACAGCAGCGGGAACTGGTAACCCTCGCGCTCAGCAAAGATCTTGTGCGAATACGGCGAGTCGACGCTGACCGTGATCACCTGCACGTCGTCGTTCTGGAACGTGGACAGATCGTCACGCACCGCGCAGAGTTCACCGGTGCAGATGCCGGTGAACGCTAGGGGGTAGAAGACAAGCAGCACGGCCTTCTGGCCACGGAACGACGAGAGTGTGACCTCCTCGTTGTTCTGATCGCGGAGCGCGAATTCGGGCGCGAGCGCCCCAACCTCTATCGGCATGCTGCCTCCTAACGCTTGTCGCTACGTGCCTTCCGCGGCGCCAGCCGCGCGCCGGCCCAGTCGGCGCCGACGGTGCTGAGCGACGTCTGCGACAGCCCGGCGGTGGGCGCCGCCTCGGCGATGTCCGAGGGCTCCACATAGCCCTCACGTCCGCGTTTCGGGGTCAACAGCCAGATGAAACCGTTGTCGGCCAGTGGGCCGATCGCGTCGACCAGGACATCAGCCAGATCGCCGTCGTCATCACGGAACCACAACACGACGATCTCGACGACCTCATCGGTGTCCTCGTCGACCATCTCCTCACCGGTGATCTCCTCGACTGCCGCGCGGAATGCCTCGTCCACGTCGGAACCCCAGCCGAGTTCCTGCACGACCATGCCGGGGGCAAAGCCCATCCGCTTCACGATGCCCGGCGTAGCACCTCCGTCCCCTGCCACGGGGGTCGTACTCACGGCCAGGTCCTCCTCTAAGTGTTGCCGGCCAGGCGGGTCCGGGCCGGGTCGCAAGTCCATCACAGACCGTAGCGTCTGGGTATTCCTACCGCAGACCTGGCTACCGTCAACGCCGTGTGAGAGGGGACACTGGTGACTGAGCGGGCATCGCGCGGACGTTCACCCGAACAGCGGGCGAGACAAACGGCGCGATGAACGCTTCTGCCACGAGCCAGGAGGACATAGCGCGTGACCCGTGACCGCTTCAGCATCATCACCGACGGCCTACCCAGTCAGCTCCCCGACATCGACCCCAGCGAGACCCGCGAGTGGATCGAGTCGCTCGACGCCGCCATAGACACCAGCGGGCGGCAGCGGGCCCGGTTCCTCATGCTCAAGCTGCTCGAACGCGCCCGCGAACGCCAAGTCGGCGTGCCGGCGCTGCGCAGCACCGACTACATCAACACCATCCCGCCGGAGCGGGAGCCGTGGTTCCCGGGCGACGAGGACATTGAGCGCCGCATCCGGGCCTATATCCGGTGGAACGCGGCGATCATGGTGTCCCGGGCCAACAAGACGGTAGGCGTGGGCGGGCATATCGCCACCTACGCGAGCGCCGCGTCCCTCTACGAGGTCGG
>JBPYES010000586.1:0-15961 GCA_051984825.1 Jatrophihabitantaceae bacterium | reverse complement strand
GGCGAATCCGCCGCACTCGGTGCCGCAGGTGTCGCGTGCACCGCCACCGCTGCCTCCCAGGTTTACCGAACACAACGTCATGCGTGCGGTCCCGGCGATCATCGTCACAGGCAGTCTTACACCAAAGCCGGGTGACCGCCGTCGTCAGCGAATCACCAGTGGATCGGCGATCGTTGCCGGTGAGCAGTGGATGCCATGTCGGCTAGGACCTCGATTGAGAGGATGCGACGGCTGCCGTCGGTCCCGTCGGTGACTTGCACCTTGTCCTCGCCGGCTTCCCGTTCCCCGATGACGGCAACGAGCGGGATGCGTTGGCGGTGAGCGTCACGGATGCGGGAGCCGAGGGTGCCTTCGACCACGAGGTTGACCCGAAGCCCGTGCGCGCGGAGCAGGTCGACGGCGGCCCGCGCCGGTGCGTCCTGGGCTTCGCTGACGGGGAGCACGATGACCTGCACGGGGGCCAGCCAGAGCGGCAGGCGTCCTTGATGACGCTCGAGCAGGGACGCGACGACGCGTTCCATGGCGCCCACAGTCCCGCGATGGATCATCACGACACGGGCCGGGGCGCCATCGGCTGCTTGGTAGGTCAGGTCGAAGCGTTCCGGTTGGTTGAAGTCGAGCTGGACGGTCGCGATTGTCTCCTCGTGCCCGCGACTGTCACGGACCTGGAGGTCGAGCTTGGGTCCGTAGAAAGCGGCCTCGCCGATCGCTTCGACCAGGGGAACCTCGTAGTCAGACAGGACGCGAGGTGCCACATCGCGAAGCACTTGTTGGCTCGCCTGCCACTGTTGATCGGTCCCGAGCCAGCCGCCTGAGTCATCGCGCAGCGACAGTCGTACGTAGTCGATGGGCAGTTCGAGGATGCGTTGAGCGCGGATGGCGCTACGTAGCGCTCTGGTGACCTCGTCGGGCACCTGGTCAGGACGGCAGAACACGTGGGTGTCGTCGAGGTTGATCTGCCGGACGCGCTGCAGCCCGGATAGGACACCAGATCGCTCCGCGCGGAACATCGGTGCGAGCTCGTTGAGTCGGATCGGCAGCTCTCGGTAGGAGTGTTGCCGTGCCGCGTAGAGCAACGCGTGGTGGGGGCAGTTGGCGGGCCTGAGCACGATCTCGTCCTCGCCCAGGTGCATGGGCGGAAACATGTCGTCGCAGAACTTGTCCCAGTGGCCGGAGCGTTGGAAGAGCGCCCGCTTGCCGAGCACCGGGGTGTAGACGTCCAGGCAGCCGTCCTCGTGCGCGATCTGCTTGGCCAGCCGTTGCAGCTCGTCGCGGATGGCTGCTCCCGCGGGTAGCCAGAGCGGTAAGCCGGAGCCCGAGAGAGGGTCGGTGGCAAAGATGCCCAGGTCGCGGTTCAGCTCGCGGTGGTCCAGCGCGTTGGTGGGCCGCTCGTTCATGGTCGTTCTCCTTCACGTTGTGCGCTCAGGAGCAGACCGGAGGTGCCGCGAAACGACGAGCCCCGGATCGCTCCGGGGCCTAAGGGATTGCGTGGTGTCAGAACAACGCAAAAGGGCCGGAGTTCTCCGGCGTCGTCGTGACTTGCCACAACCGCATGCTCGTCAGTTTAGAACCCAAGCCAATCGGATTCTGAAAGCGGAACAATGCGTTACCCGCCGGTACCCCTTGCCGCTGCTCGGCGAACGTGTTACCGAGAGTGGAACTGAAGCCAGATGCCTGCGGCGCGGGCCGCAGTGGCCGTCCATAGGAGACGCGGCGGGTTTCAGCGGACACGGGGGGAGGCACTATGAAATCACGGCTGACAGGCGTGCCGCGCCACGAATCGTCTGGCGACGCGGCTGATCACGAGGACGAGGTGATCGCCGCCATCCGACCGAGTACGCGAAAAAGCTAGCACCGAAGGAGGGATCATGTCCGACGAACAAAGTGATCTTCGTGAGGGCTACGCGGAGATCGGCGATGTGAAATTGCACTACGTCGAGGCCGGCGAGGGGCCGCTGATCGTTCTGCTGCACGGCTTCCCCGAGTTCTGGTACGGCTGGCGGCAGCAGATCAAACCGCTCGCGGCAGCGGGATTCCGTGTCGTCGCACCCGACTTGCGCGGCTACAACCTGTCATCGCGGCCGGACGGCGTCGGCGCCTACGAAACCGACTCGCTGACTGCCGACATTCACGGTCTCATCAAAGAGCGCGGTGCCGAGTCCGCATTGTTGGTCGGCCACGACTGGGGCGGAACAGTCGCTTGGGCCATGGCGATGAACCACCCCGAGGCCGTGGAGCGGCTGGCGATACTCAACGCTGCCCATCCGCGGAAGCTATCGCAAGGACTGCACCATCCTGGCCAGCTTCGCAAGTCCTGGTACTTCTTCTTCTTCGACCTGCCGGAGTTGCCGGAAACCGTCGTCCGCGCCAACCACTGGCATTTCTTCCGGCACTTCCTGCGCGACGCGCGCCCTGAATTCACGCCGGAGGAGATCGACCGTTACATCGAGGCGTGGTCGCAGCCGGGCGCAGCAACCGGGATGATCAACTATTACCGGGCATCGGTGCGGGAGTCGCAGAAGCGCGCCGAAGCGGCGCTTCGCCCGATCAGCGCGCCCACACTGGTCATCTGGGGGCAAGCCGATCGCTACCTCGGCCAAGAACTAGCCGAGCCCGACCACGAGGACGTGCCCAACCTCGACGGCGTTGAGCGCCTGCCCGACGCGTCCCATTGGGTGCATCACGACGAGGCTGAGCGCGTCACACAATTACTCGTCGACTTTTTCGCCCCCGGCTGACCAACCGAGCACCGCTGCCCGTCTAGCCGAAGGTGAGGCAGTAGGCCTGAGCGCCGGATTCGGAGAAAGCGATCTCGAAGGTGCGGTCCGTTATGGCGCCAGGCTGTCGGATGAGCTGGTACACCCGTTGCTGCGAGAGCGTGCCGTTCCCGTCGGCGTCGGTGTCTGTTCCGTGCGCCTCGCCAGGGGGCTGCCCATCGATGCTGACGCGAAACCGCTGGGACGTTCCGGGGGATGCCGGTCCCATGACGAGGTTCAGGTCGCGTGCGTGGAAGCGGCAGGCGAGCTGCCCGCCGGCCGCGTTCGACGTGGCCGGCTCCTCGTCCAGAGTCCAGTTCCCCGACAGGGCCCACTGGTTGAGTTCCAGCCGCGCCGGCACGGTATAGACATGCGGCTCACCCGGCACCGGGCCACCGGGGGAGGCGAAGCCGTCGGTCCGCTGGTAGCCGGTGTAGTTCTCTGGTGATCGCAAGCTGCTCCACTCGGCCGGAGTTTCCAGGCCGCTGGGGTCGACCGAGACGATGTCGGTACCCGCTCCGGTGGATCCGGCCTCGCCCAACAGCTGCTGGATCACCATCTCCGACCGGCCGTAGTCGCCCTCGCCGAAGTGGTGGTGCCGGATTCGCCCCTGCGCGTCAGCGAAGTACAGCGCCGGCCAGTAGTGGTTGTCGAAGGCAAGCCACACGCCGTAGTTGTTGTCTGTCGCGACCGGGTAGGTGATGCGCATGTCCTGCGCGGCCCGGCGGACGTTATCGGCGTTGTGCTCGAACGAGAACTCTGGCGTGTGGACGCCGATCACCGCCAGGCCATGGCCGCCGTACTTCGCCGCCCAGGCGCGGAGGTAGGGAAGCTGGCGTAGCCAGTTGATGCACGTGTAGGTCCAAAAGTCGATCAGAACGACCTTGCCGCGCAGGCCTGCTGGCGTCAGTGGGGGCGAATTGAGCCACCCGGTTGCGCCGTCGAAAGACGGCAGCTGGCCCTCATCGGGCAGTCGGGCCGCGGCGAAGTGCAGCCCGGCGGGCGTGCGCCAGAATCCAGTCATAACCCTGCGCTCCCTGTGGCTTAATGTCCCGGCCTGGGGCCAAGCCGGCGCCCCGGGTGCGAGGCGCGCTGGCCGTGCCCAGGTTCTGTCGGTGTCTGACTAGCGCAGCGTCTTGAACGCCGCCCGCATCTCGGCGGAGAACAGGTCTGGCTGCTCCCAGGCCGCGAAGTGGCCACCCCGGTCCACCTTGTTGTAGTAGATCAAGTTCTTGGGGTACGCGCGTTCTGCCCAGCTGCGCGGGGCCTGATAAAGCTCGTCAGGAAAGACGGTCATGGCGAAGGGGATCGTGATGGGTTTCGCGTCGAAGAAGGCCCCCTTGTTCTCCCAATAGAGACGGGCCGCGGAAATCCCGGTATTCGTCAGCCAGTAGAGCGTGATGTTGTCGAGGAGATCGTCTCGGGTAAGGCTGCTTTGCAGTTGGCCCTGAAGGACCTTCTCGACGAGTCCGGGCTGGCCGGTACCGTCGCCGTGGTCGAGCATGAACGCCGCCAGGTCGGCAGGTGAGTCGGCAAGCCCGTACAGCGTCTGCGGGCGCGTCGACATGATCTGCGAATAGGCCACGTGCTTGGCGAAGAAATCACTCAACTGGTCATAGGCGGCCTTCTCCTCGGCGGACAGATCCGGTGGCGGCGGATCGCCGCGCTGGACCGCCGTGTTGATGTCGGCCGGCGCAGTCCCGGGCATGTTGGAGTGAATGCCGAGCAATTCCGGCGCTGCCTGGACACCCATCGCCTGCGTGACCGCCGCGCCCCAGTCGCCACCCTGGGCGACAAACCGCGTGTAGCCCAGGCGCTTCATCAGCACCGTCCAGGCACGTGCGATGTGGACGGGATCCCACCCCGTGCTGGACGGCTTGGCGGAGAACCCGTGACCCGGTAGCGAGGGAATCACCAGATGGAACGCGTCCGAGGCATTCGCGCCGTGCGCCGTCGGGTTGGTGAGCGGCTCGATGATCTTCATCTGCTCCAGGATCGACCCGGGCCACCCATGCGTGACGATCATCGGCAGCGCGTCCTCGTGCTGCGAGCGCACGTGCAGGAAGTGAATGTCCAGCCCGTCGATCTCCGTGATGAAGTTCGGAATCGCGTTCAGGTTCTGCTCGCACTTGTGCCAGTCGTAGTCGTTTCCCCAGTACCGGGCAAGCTCCTGCAACATCGCCAGCCGCACGCCCTGCGAGTCGTCGGTAACGGTCTCGCGTTCGGGCCACCTGGTCGCATTGACGCGTCTGCGCAACTCGGTGAGCTCCGCCTCCGGAAAGTCGACCTGGAACGGGCGGATGGTGTCTTCGGCAGGCATCTTCGTCTCCTAACGTTTGCGATTCGCTTGCCCGGGCTCAGCGATGGCTGGGCTGCACCACGATCACGACGTTGTCGATCACCCCCTGTGCGCTTCGGGACTACCGCTGCGAGGCAGCGTGGCACGGGCGGCCTCCTACTCGAGCCAGGGTGTGACCCTGGTCTGGCGTGCCAGGTGGCCCGCTTGCCACTGATTCCGCCCAGCTGCGGAGCTCGCTCAGGGGGTGGGGTTGCCGTGGGGTTCGATGATGGTGACGCCGGTCGGGGAGCTCGATCCGAGGGCGACCAATGCGGATGGCGCGTCGTCGAGACCGATCGTCTTAGTGATCATCAGGTCCGGGCGGAGTCGGCCTGCGTTGATCAGGTCCAGCATCGGCGGGTAGTCGCGTGCGGCCATGCCGTGGCTGCCGAGAATGGTCAGCTCGAGTCCCATTACCCGGTGCATCGGGACCGATGGTGGGTCGGGCAGAACCCCGACCTGGATGTGCCGACCGTGTCGGCGCAGGCAGTTGATGGAGGCTGTGCACGTCGCTTGGCTGCCCAACGCGTCGATCGACACGTGGGCCCCGCCGCCGGTCGCGGAGATGATGGCCTCGGCGATGTCGGTGGTGGCCGAGGCGTCTGCCGTGACCGTGGCGCCGAACTGCCGGGCCAGGGCCAGGGCCGGTTGTGCGATGTCGATCGCGATCACTTGTGCGCCGGCCGCGGCCGCGATCATGACCGCGGAGAGTCCGATGCCGCCACACCCGTGCACGGCGATCCACTCGCCCGGCGCGACCTGTGCCCGGGCGACCACGGCTCGAAACGCCGTAGCGAAGCGGCAACCGAGGCTGGCCGCGGCGCGCATCGACAGGTCGGCCGGAATGCCGACCAGGTTCAGGTCCACATTTTCGATCAGCACGGACTCCGCGAACGAGCCCCAGTGGCTGAAGCCAGGCTGGGTCTGCCGCTCGCAGATCTGCTGCGCGCCCGCGGCGCAAGTCGCGCACGTGCCGCAGGCGCAGACGAACGGCACGGTTACCCGATCGCCCGCACGCCAGCCGGTGACCCCGGCGCCTACGGCCTCGACGGTCCCGGCGAGCTCATGACCGGGCACGTTGGGTAGGGGGATCGGCACGGCATCGCGGCCCTGCCAGCCATGCCAGTCGCTGCGGCACAGGCCCGTCGCCTCGACCCGGATCACCGCGCCCTGCGGCGACGGAACGGGATCGTCGACGGTTCTGACCACCGGCTCCTGACCGAACTGGTCGTACACAACCGCTCGCATGGCTTCCCCTCGCTGTCGCGTCGCTCTCGGCGGATCATCTCAGGCCGCCCGACGGCCACGCGCGGACAAATCGAATGGCCGTGTGCGCGGTATACGCCATGCCCAGCGCCGGGGCCGCCGGTGCCTGGCGGTTCATCGACGGACGATCCGGCACCCCCATGTGCGAACTGGGCTGGAAGTCCGTGGGGGCGCTGGAGCTGACTGCATTGCCCAGCCTCGGTGAAGAGCTTTCGGTCCCCACCGTCCGGGAGGCCGACGTCCTGCTCGTGGACGGTGGCGACGCCCTGTATCTGTCCTACTGGATGCAGCAGTCCGGACTCGCCGACCTCCTACCGTCGCTGGGCGACACGGTGTGGGTGGGACAGTCGTCTCCGAGGGCACTGGAGACTGGTCTCGTCGTGACAGTCGCCATCTCGGCGGGTGCTCAGCGCTGCGGAGTCAACGGTCCTGCTCCCGAGGCGCATCCTCACGGCACGCGGCGAGCAGCCGGCCGCCCAGTTCCTCGGCGACGTCGAAGAGCGGTCCCAGCGCTCGCGGCGTGAAGAACCCACCACAGGCGCCGTGCAGCCACCGCGCGCCCGGCCTCGCCGCCTCGAAATGCTCCAGCAGGGTGGACTTGCCCACCCCCGCCTCACCGGACACGACCACCACGCGCCCGTAACCACCGGCCGCCGACTCGGCGTACTCACCGAGCGAAGCCAATCCGTGTTCCCGCACCAGCAGCGGCATAACGGCAGTGTCACCCCACGCCCGGCGCCCTGCAACGTGGCCGCGGCTATGTGTGTGTCGACGCGGGTGTGCCGGCCGGGCTCCGCGGCGGGCCGGCATTGGTGAAGGTAAGCGTCCAGCTGGGGGTCTCGACGGTGAGCACGGGCCCGGTGATGGAGTAGCCGCCGTGGCCCTTGTCGAACAGATCGCTGATGCTGCCCATTGTCGCGTCGAGAACCGGGTCATTCCCGATGTGGCCGATTGCGGTCGTCATCGCGTTGCGCAGGGTAATGGTGGTGGCGGTGGCGGTGAAGTCGGCATCGTGTGTGTTCAGGCCGTCGTTCGCCACGGCGGTGCCTTTGCGGTCGAATTCGAGGTCGGCGTAGTTGGCTGGGACGGCAATCGGCGGCCCGCCGTTGTGGCTGACGTGGGTGAGTACCCAGTGGATACCGGTCAGCCGGCCCCCGGCCCCATTCACGACGCGGTGCCCGCCCACGACCGAGAAGGCGAGCAGGACGACCACGAGCACCACGGCGACCGAGCCGGCCACGGCCAGCAGGACGAGTCCGCGCCGTCGCGGCGTGTGGGTGGCCAGCGTGGGCCCGTCCAGTCGCTCGGTGGTTTCGGCGTGCGTCGGCTGGGCGTGGTCGATCGCGGCCCGCCACCTTTTGCCGTCTTCGACGAGGAGATCTTCGATGCGCTCCATCACGTCACCTTCAACGTGTCGGCCAAGCGGCGCCGCGCGTCGGCGAGGGTGGACTTCACCGTGCCGGGTGCGCACTTCATCATGATCGCCGTGTCCGCAACGGACAGATCGGCGTAGTAGAAGTAGATCAACGCCTCCCGTTGCCTGCGAGGCAACGCGCGGATAGCCCGCCGCAGGTCGACGCGACTGTCCGCCGGCTCGACATCGAGGGCGGGCTCGTCGTGGTCGTCCAGGTCGACCAGCGCGACACGTGGCCGGGCGCGCCAATGCCCGCGGACCCGATCCCGGGTGATCGCCAGCAGCCATCCGCGAGGCGTGCCCTTCTCGGCGTCGAAGCTGTCCCAATGCAGCCAGGCACGCAGCAACACGTCCTGCACTACGTCATCGGCCGCCACCACCCCGACGCACGCGACCGCGACCCGCCGGACCGACGGCACAAGCGGCCGCGCCCACTCGTCGAAGGCGTGGCGTTCACCGACGGCCACATCGGCCGGCCTCCGCACGCCCATCGCCATCTCCAGCCTCACGTCCGCGCTACACATACTGCGCGCCCACCAGGTTCGGTTGGGTCGGCAGCAGAAATTTCTGGGAAATGATCCAGTGAACGTTTACGACGCGTCAGGTGCTCTGTATAGATGACGGTCTTCGAGCCGGTGGTCATGCCGGCACGTGCGTGGTGGGGGCTGTATGGAGGAACCGGACGGCTTCCGGGAATTCGTCGACGGGCATTCTCGCGGGTTGCTTCGTGCGGGCTGGTTACTGACGGGGAACTGGGCCAGTGCTGAAGATCTGGTCCAGACGGCGCTGGCAGCGGCGTGGCCTCGTTGGGCAACGATCCGCCGAGTCGAGTCGGCCGAAGCGTACGTGCACAAGATCATGGTGACCACGTTCTTTCGCTGGCAACGCCGCCACTGGGTCGGTGAGATTCCCACAAATCCGCTGCCCGACCGGCACGAGTCGGCTGACGCCTGGGCGATGGTCGACTGCCGGCAACCACTTCTAGCCGCGGTGAGTCAGCTGCCGCCCCGCCAGCGTGCCGTTATCGTGCTGCGCTACTTCGTTGACATGTCCGAGTCGCAGGTCGCCGCGATTTTGGGCTGTTCGGTCGGCTCGGTGCGCAGTAGCACCGGCAAGGCGTTGGCGCGTCTGCGTGCCACGCCCGGACTGGCGGACATCACCACTGGAGGTCTGCCGTGACACTGGACGAACGACAACTGTCCGATCGGCTGCACCAGCTGGTCCCTGAGCCACCGCGACTGGTCACCACCGAGGACATCGCTGCCCGAATGGCATCGCGAGTCACCGCACGGCGAGCCTCGGCCGGACGGTTGCGCAGCCGGCTTGCCGTGCTTGCGGTCGCGTGCGTGGTCGCCGCGATCGCCTCGGCCGTCGCCTTCTGGACGTCCGAGTCCGGGACAACGCCGCCACGACCCACGCAGCCGCCGGCCCAGCAGACCACCGGCGCCGCGCCCAGCTCACCGTCACCGTCGCCGACGCACACGAACCCCACCGGACAGGCGATCGCACCGTGGCACGGGATGCTGCTCAGCGATCCCGGCGCGCTACAAGGCACCCTGCTGGGCAGCGGCGAGTCGCTGTATGCGACTACCGGCCGGGCGATCGTCCGCATCAACCCTGCGACCGGGGACGTTGTGGCGCAGCTTCCCTATCGCAGCGGCTGGGGGCAACCGGTCATCGGTGCGCAGCGAATGTGGCTGGCCTCCACGAAGGACCGGCAGGGCACAGTTCAGCTCGACTGGTACGACCTGACCCGGCTGCAGCGCGTCGGCTCGATCGCCGTCTCGTTCCCTGCCACAGTGGCCGGCCAGGACACCGGCGTCGTGCTGGCGGCCAACCCGAACGGACGCGAGCTTTATCTCGGCGCCGGCGACAACATCGCGGTCATCGACACCACGAACCCCCGTGTCCTGCGCCGGATTTCGATTGCCGACGGCACAGTCACTGCGCTGGCCATCTCACCCGACAACGCGCGCCTCTACATCGGCGTCAAGCGTCCGAACTACTCCGACGGGGATCTCCAGGTCAGCGACATCACCACCGGTGCGGTGCTGTCAACACGGCCGATCGGCACGCTGTCGTCCTGGGACGGATACGGACTTGCCATCAGCGACGGCGGAACGTGGACCGTGATTGCAGGGGGCATGCATGACACGGTCAGCTTCACCCCGACCAACGACCCGAACGCCCCGGTACCTGTCGCTAACGGAGGCGGCGGTTACATCCCGACGATCACCATTGCTCACGGCACCGCCTGGATCGGCTCAACCGACCAGATCATCTGTGCAGATCCCA
The DNA here is from genome assembly GCA_051984825.1 of Jatrophihabitantaceae bacterium. GTDB lineage: Bacteria > Actinomycetota > Actinomycetes > Mycobacteriales > Jatrophihabitantaceae > DASXRA01. The sequence continues at coordinate 5,892 of JBPYES010000586.1, read as the reverse complement.
GCACCGGGCAGGTGCGGGCGCGAGGAGCACTACACGACCACGGTGGCCCCGCCGAACTCACGAGCGCGGTGTATCTCGACGGCCACATCTATGCGCTTTACAACGGTGAGCGGAACGGACTTGTCCGGCTGACCCCGCCGCACGCATGCAACTGACGTAAACGAAGGATCGGCGCTGACGGGCAATTCGCGTTCCTAGCCGGGGTAGTTTGGACCGATGAGTGATCCGTTGGCCGCCGATCAGGTTGATTGGGCTCGTGCGACGCGCCATCTGGTCCGGTACGGCGGTGCGGGCGACTTTCTGCCGTTCGTCGCTGAGCGCGCGGCCGGGTCGTACGTCTATGACGCCGCGGGCCGGGCCGTGCTGGACTTCACCAGCGGCCAGATGAGCGCCATCCTGGGACACTCGCATCCCGCGATCGTCGAAGTCGTTTGCGACATGGTCGGGCGCCTGGACCACCTCTTCTCCGGGATGCTGTCCGCGCCGGTCATCGACCTCGCTGAGGCCCTGGCGTCGCTTGCTCCCGGCTTGGAGCGGGTGCTCCTGTTGACCACGGGAGCCGAGTCCAACGAGGCCGCACTGCGGATGGCGCGCCTGGTCACCGGAGGCTGGGAGGTCGTCGGATTCAGCCAGTCCTGGCACGGCATGACCGGCGGCGCAGCGTCTGCCACCTATTCGGCGGGACGTCGTGGTTACGGACCGGCTGCGGTCGGCTCGATGGCGATCCCGGCACCCAACGCCTACCGGCCACGGTTCACCACCGAGCAGGGTGAGCTCGATTGGCGGCGTGAGCTCGACGACGGCTTCGACCTGATTGATCGCCAAACCGCGGGCGGGCTCGCTGCCTTCATTGCCGAACCGATCCTGTCCTCCGGCGGTGTGATCGATCTGCCCGACGGTTACCTGCCCGCCCTGCTCGAGCGGTGTCGCGAGCGGGGCATGCTGCTGATTCTCGACGAGGCGCAGACCGGCATGGGTCGCACCGGGCGGATGTTCGCCCATGAACGTGACGCCTTGACACCCGACGTGCTGACGCTGTCGAAGACCCTAGGCGCCGGTCTGCCGTTGGCGGCTGTCCTCACGACCCCGGAGATCGAGGAGCAAGCGCACGAGCGCGGCTTCCTCTTCTACACCACGCACGTATCTGACCCGCTGCCCGCCGCAGTCGGTCTGGCCGTGCTCGACGTCCTGGCGCGGGAGCGGCTCGCCGATCGGGCGCTGCAGGCGGGGCAGCGGCTGCGCGACGGTCTGGTGGAGCTGCAACAGCGCCACGAGTGCATCGGCGACGTCCGCGGTCGAGGATTGCTCCTCGGCGTCGAGATCGTGGCCGATCGTGAGTCGCGCAAGCCCGCGCCCGAAATTGGCGCCGCCATCAGCCGACGTTGCTTCGAGCTCGGTCTTTCCATGAACATCGTGCAGCTCCCAGCGATGGGCGGCGTTTTCCGCATCGCGCCACCGCTCACCGTGACCGACGCCGAACTTGACCTCGGTCTCGACATCCTCTATCGCGCGATCACCGACGTGACGGGCTGAGTGCCGTGAGCCGATCGGCCAGCCCCGGAGGCGAGGGCAGGCCGCCGCGTGACTCGACGTTGGGTGACCTCCCTTACGGAGGGCGCTTCGATGCAGGTGCACCTGATGTGTCTCAACCGCGCTATGGCTGGGGCCTGGTCGCGTCCGCTGCGCTATTGGCGATCGGCTCTTTCACGCCATGGGCTTACATCCATGGCGATCTCGTACATCGCACGGACCTCGGCGTTAACATCAGCTGGTCCGCGCCTATCGGTGCGGCCGTTATCGGCGTTTTAGGTTTGCTCATCGTCACACGCCGAGGGCGGCGATGGGTGTCACTGACAGCCTTGATTCTCAGCGCGATTTTCCTGCTGATTGCGCTTTTAGCGGAAGGTTCGCTCGCAGTCGATGAAGCGAACAAATACGAGGTCGGAGTGTCGGATGTGACGGTCGCGTACGGGATGTGGCTGACTGCCGCCGGCCTCTTTGGCGCTGTGACCTTCGCGATTTTCGGACTGATCAAGCGTACGGCCACTCCAGCGAAAAGGTGACGGCGATAAGTTGTCGCGACGCGATGCCGCGGCCCTTGTGCGTGTCATAGGAGGTCGCGGAGGCGGGCTGCGAGGGAATCCTTGACGGCTTTGGTGACGGCGGCGTTGATCTGCTGGCTGAGTTCGTTAGGGTCGTCGAGGTTGGTAAGCAGCGAGCGTATGTCGAGATTGTTGATCGTGCGGCGCAGGACGTCGTCGGTCTTCAGCGCGCTGTTGATCACCGAGTCGGGCAGGGCTCTGATCGCGGCCTTGATGAAGCCGTTGAGGTTCGAACTGTCGAGTGCTTCGTCGGTCAGCGTGGACGCGGGCGGCAGTGTGCCGTCGGCTTTCATGCGGTCCACTGCTTCGAGCAGGCCCGCACGCAGTGCGTTCACCTGCGCATCGGTGGGACTGCGCGACTGCGCGAGGTCGAGGGCGAGCGCCTCGCGCGTCACGTGAAGGCGACAGGCGGCGCCGTCCAGCCCGAGCAGCACCAGTCGTTCGCTGAGTCCCTCGATGCCGCTCGACACCGACGTGACCGTTCGATGAGCACACGGCGAGGCGGGCCGGGTCGGTGTGAAGTGGCCGCCGCCGTTGGCGATCTGCACGCCGAGGACGCCACTGACGAGGGCTGCGGCGACGACGGGTAGCGCCACGGTTCGCAGCCTGGCTGTGGAGGTCATCGCTGGCGTCATGATCTCACCTGCCGAGGCAGCAGGATCATCGGCACCAGCGCCATCAGCGCGAGCCCGGCCGCGATGAGGAACGAGTCGCGGAACGCCTGGGTGGCCGCGCGCTCGAGCTGGGCGTCGAGGTTGCGTTCGAGCTGTTCGGCTGCCGGACGTTCCGGTGGGGCCAGCTGCAGCCGGGTGAATGCGGGGTGCAGGTCGGGAACCCGGCCGTGCTCTTTCGTCAGCTGATCGCTGAGGCCCCGGGCGAGCGCGATCTTGTCCGAGGCCGGCAGCCGGGCATCGAGCACTAGCGCCGTGATGGCTTCCTTCGCCGGCACCTGGGCGTCGCGCAAGTTCGCGGTGAACACCGGGGTCAAGATCGCCAGGCCGAGCACGACCCCGGCATGTCGAGCACTGATCGTCCACCCCCCGTGCAGTACGCGCGGTCGCCGATCGCGCAGGGCATCGACGGTCAGCCGGTCCACGGTCAGCCCGAGGCCGAACCCGATCAGTGCCTGCGGGGCGATCGTCCACGCGAGATGCGCCGATGGCAGTAGGGCCAGCGCGGCCAGCCCGCCGGCGACGAGCAAGCAGCCCGCCACTGTCTCCGCGCGCGGGCCTGCCCGAGCCAGCCGGGCAAGTGGCGTCGCGGCGAATGCCGCTATCGGCACGACTGAGACAGTGAGCGCGGCGATTGCCGGCGACCGGCTCCAACCCTCGACCAGGAGCAACACGAGAAGGAAGAGCGCGGCGGTCAATGACGCGGATAAAAGCATGAGCGCGACGTTCGGTGCCACCGCCGGACGATGTAGCCGCGAGCGCTGAACCGGGTCGCTGCGGGCCGTGATCGCGGCGGGGACGGCGAGCACGGCGACGGGCACCTGTACGACGAAGATCGCCTGCCAGGCGATCGCCTCGGTGAGCAGACCGCCGACAACAGGCCCGAGCGCCGTCCCGATCACCCCTGCCGCGATCCATCGGGCAACCCCGCGCCGCTCCCCGGTGGCTGCCACCATCAGCTCGAGGCAGCCCACCAGCGCGAACGCGCCGCCGAGCGCCTGCACGCAGCGAGCTGCGATGAGCACCGGCATCGACCCGGCCAACGCACATGCCGCCGACGCACCGGCAAACACCGCGATCCCCGCCGCGCAGAGTGGCGCCGGATCCCGGCGCGAGCAGACCCATGCGGCCGGCACCACTACGAGCGCGAGCACGAGGTTGAACGCGATCAGCACCCATGCGACCTGCGGCACGGTGCCGCCGAGACGCCGCAGAATCTCGGGCAGAGCCAACGTGACGATTGCCGAGTCAGCGAGTACGAACCCCACCGTCAGCGCGAGCAAAGGTGTCGCCGCGCGACGCAGCCCGACAGCCTCGCGCGGCCAATCATTCATATCCATCGGTGCCAGCATCCGCCGTCCACGGCACTAGCGCGAACGGCGACTACCGCCGCCCAGCACAGCCGCCTGCTGCATCCGATCAGGGTTGCTGACGACGGTGCTCGCGCGATCGGCTGAGAAGTAGCGCGATTACGCCCGCTGCTACGAGGCCTAGTCCGAGTGACAGGTCCGTTACGGAGGAGGTTCCGGTTTTCGGCAGGGTCTCCGCTGCGGCCGGTGCGGCGTGTCGACGCTGGGTGCGAGCTCTGCGGTGCCGTGCTGCTAGGGGTCGGCGCTGGATGCGTGGTTACCCGCGCGGCCGCGTCGTCAACAGTTACGCGGACGGCGAAGGGGGCGAACGCGATCGCAGCCGTGCAGAACACGTCGAAGTGGTCGGTTCCGACGAAGCCCGAGGTCGATCGGTAGGCCACATAAGGTCAGTGTCAGCGTGGTGGAGGCACCAGGGGCGACGACAACCGTGACCGTTGGCGCGGGCACCGGCGGACTCTCCGCCCCGTCTCCGTTGTAGCCCACAGCACCCATGCCTGCCGTGTGCGCCACAGTGCCGGTGTTACGGACCATTTGTGCGAAGACCGTCTCGGCGGCGACCGTGCAACTGACGCGCAGGCTGCCGAACACGAGCGGATCAGCCGCCGCGGCCCGGGCGCTCGGCGTGCCGGTCGCGGTCGGTGACCCCGAGGCCTGCGCGGAAGGCGTGGGCGAACCCGGTACCCGGAGCAGCCTGGGCGCCGCCGATTCCGGCAAGCCAGAGCCCCGTGACCGCAGTGAGGAACGCCACGCTACGACCTGCCCGCATCAGCCAGTCCAATCGCTGCATCGTGATTGTTCTACTGCCGCTCCCGTGCGAAGCGACGCAATTCGACCACCCGTTGACACCGCGCCGCAACCCCCAAAACAGACGCGGGGTAGTAAGGAAGTCATGGCTCTGACTGGGGATTACCAACCGAGTGCGTCAGGCTGGGTCCGCGCGCACGTCGATCGGATCATGCGCACCGGCACCACCGACGGTGTGACGATCCATGGCCTGCCCACCGTGCTCATGACCTACCGGGGCGCCAAGACCGGCAAGATCCGCAAGACCCCGGTCATGCGCGTCGAACACGAGGGGCGCTACGCAGCTGTCGCGTCCAAGGGCGGTGCACCGGCCAACCCACAGTGGTACATCAGCCTCGTCACCGAACCGGTGATCGAGCTCCAGGACGGCACGATGAGCGGGGAGTACCGAGCGCGCGAGGTGTTCGGAGAGGAGAAGGCGCTCTGGTGGCGCCGAGCGGTGCACGCCTACCCCGACTACGCCGCCTACCAGCGCCGAACCGACCGTCAGATCCCGGTCTTCGTCCTCGAGCCGGTCAGCGCGGGCCTGCCTGCTGGTGCCGACCTACGCGGCTGAGCTCGTCGTTGCGCGGGCGTTAGCGATCAGGCGCCCGCGTTCTGAGCCGGGGAAACGATCGAGCATCGTCCGCAGCTCGTCGGCCTCGACGTTGGCTCCGAACAGCTCCGAGCCCGGTTCCAAGCGCACCCCTTCGGCGAGGAGTCCGACAACGACCGGATCGAAGCCGAGATCATCGACGACGGACGCGACGACGGCGACGTCGTCCGGGACGTTGCCGGCGACGGCAATGGCCTTGCGTCCTTGCGCCCCGTTGGGTCGCGCTTCGCCTTCGAGGTCGTGGTAGCCCATGTGGTTGAGCGCTTTGACCACGTGGGCGTCGGGCAGGAACGCCTGGATGGTCTCGCTCGACGACGTCCGTGGATCGTTGAGGTCCTCGCGGTGGCCGT
>JBPYES010000585.1:0-11827 GCA_051984825.1 Jatrophihabitantaceae bacterium | reverse complement strand
TCATCAACCAGCCGCAGGTCGGCATCCTCGGCACCGGGGCGGTTGTGAAGCGCCCGGTCGTCGTTACCGACCCGGAACTGGGCGAGACGATCGCGATCCGCTCGATGGTGTATCTCGCGCTCACCTATGACCACCGCATCGTCGACGGTGCGGACGCCGCTCGGTTCCTCGGCACCGTCAAGAACCGACTGGAGGCAGGCAACTTCGAGCGAGCCCTCGGTCTGGCATAGGCGCCCACAACGCGATGAGCGCTCGCGCGAAGAGCCCGCCCAACAACGCGATGAGCGCTCGCGCGAAGAGCCCGCCGGCCGCGACGCGGCCCGCGCCGAAAGGCGCGGGGTGGCGCGAGGCATCCGCCCCTTGGGGGCGGTGCCGGAGCGACACCCCCGGGCGGATAAGTACAGCGATGAGCGCTCGCGCGAAGAGCCCGGCCCGCGCGCGCCCGGTAGGGCGCTTGCGCTCGCGGCTGCGACCGGCCCCTCGGGGGTCGGAAGCGGACGCGAAGTGGGCCGGATAAGTCGGTGCGAGTGCTGCTCGGGGGTGCGTCCGGGCTGATCGGCACGGCGCTTCTAACGTCGCTGCGCCGCGACGGCCACGAGGTGAGGCGACTTATTCGGCGGCCCACCGCCGCACCGGACGAGATCGAATGGCACCCGGACCGCCGGCAGGCGCCGCCGCTTCATGACGTCGATGCGGTGGTGTGCCTGAACGGCGCGCCCATCCCGATCCGCCGACCGACCGCCGCGCTCAAGCGGCGGCTGCGTGCGAGCCGCGTCGACGCGGTCGCCACGCTTGCGGAGGCGGTCGCGGCGAGCGAGCACCGTCCGCCGCTCATCGCAGCCTCGGCGGTCGGCTACTACGGCGACGCGGGCGAGGCCATCGTCGACGAGTCGACGCCGGCCGGGACGGGCTTTCTGGCCAGCCTGTGCCAGGACTGGGAGGCGGCCGTTCGCCCCGCAATCGAAGCCGGCGCGCGCGTCGTATCACTGCGCAGCGGCATCGTGCTCGCCCGCGACGGTGGCTTCGTCGCCCGGCTGCGCCCGCTCGTGTGGCTGGGCGTCGCGGGCCGGCAAGGCAGTGGCCGGCAGTTCGTGCCCTGGGTGTCGCTCAGCGACGAGATACGGGCGATCCGGTTCCTGCTCGACGGCGATCTGAGCGGACCGGTGAACGTGACCGCTCCGAATCCGGCCCGCAACGCCGAGCTCGTCGATACCTTCGCCAGGATCATGCACCGCCCCGCTGTTGTACCCGCACCAGGTGCGGCACTGCGGCTGCTACTCGGCGAATTCGCTGCGGACGTTCTCGGGGGGCAGCGGGCCGTGCCGGCGACGCTTACCACCGCAGGATTCCGGTTCCGCGATACGGATCTCGAATGGACGCTGCGCGCGCTGCTGCGATGACTCCCGCCCCTAGATCTTCTGCTGGCTGGCTATGCGGTAGCCGTCCGCGGCCGGCACCACCTCGATGCGTAGCCGGGTCGGTGGTTCGCCTGCGGCCCGGCCCGCCACGGCCGCGTGACAGGTAAGCGTCGAGGGAGCCAAAGTCGCAGTCGCAGCGAGCACAAGCCGGTCCTTGGCCGGGACGACGCGCAGTGCGGAGTAGGTCGTCCGCACGCCGATCAGCCCACACCCCGCGGGCACCGCACGCCGCAACAGGGCCGAGTCCTGGATGAGCAGCGGGCCGGGGACGTACACCTGCCGCAGCAATGAGGCCTGGCGGCGGGCGAACGCCTGCTCGCGGATCACGTCCAGGCCACGCAGCACGGCGAGGGCTCTGTCCTGCGGGCCGGGCGGGCCCGGCGGGCCGGACGGCGCAGCAGTTGAGGTGACGGGTGGTCGCGTCGGCTGGTGCGCCGTCGCGTGGTGCCCGGTCGAGCGCAGTCCGGCAACTACGGCAACCCCGATCAGCGCAGCCCCGGCGGCCACAACGATCGGCCAGCGCCGTCCGCGCCGCGGCGGCACCGGCGGGTGCAGGGCCGCCCGCACACCATGCGTGAGCTGCGCCGGGCTCGACAGCGGGGTGTCGTCTCCGGGCCGGGTGAATGCGGGCCGCGCCGGATCGCCCGCAGCAACCTGCGCGTCGGGTCCCTCGACAGCAGCTGCGGGGAGCGCCGGGCCACCCGCGGCGAGCTCGACCGGAGCGGGCTCGGCACTGTGCCGGAGGTCGAGGGCGAACTCTGATGCAGTGCACCGCAGGTGCGGCTCGATGCTGAGCGCGCGTTCGAGCAGCGCCGCCATGGCCGGTGGCAGCGCCGCGAGCCGGGACGCGAGGTCGCCGACATCGCCGGCGGACGCCCGGGCGATCATGTCCGCCGGCGTTGCCCCGGTCCACAGTGGACTGCCGGTGAGCGCGTGCACGGCGACCGCGGCGAGCATGAACACGTCGCTCGGCGCTCCGGGCACGCAGCCGGCCGCCACCGACGGATCCACATATGCCGGCGTCGTGTGCGCCGGCGCGGCATCGCCGACGATGCGCGCCACGCCCAGGTCGGCAAGCAGTGGCAGGCCGTCCTCGGTGAAGAGGACGTTCGCGGGCGTCACGTCGCCGTGCACGACGCCTTCGTTGTGCGCGTACGCGAGGGCAGCGCCGATCGGAGCCAGCGCGGTGATCACCTCGCCAGGGGTGAGCCGCCCGCGGCGCGACAGCAGGTCGGCCAGTGAGCCGCCACCGGCCAGGTCGAGCACGAGTACCACTGAGTCGCCGGCGGGAACGAGCTCGTGCAACCGGATCAGGTGCGGGTGGTCGAGCGTCGAGAGCAGCGCTGCCTCACCGCGTGCCGCCTGCACCTGCGCGGTGTCCCCCACCGGCAGCCGCTTCAGTGCGACCGGCGCGCCCGTGCTGGTCGCATGCCCGCGCCACACTTCTCCCGAGCCGCCGTAACCGACCAGCTCCTCCGCCACATAGCCGGGCAGCTTCCACGTCATGCCGGAAACCGTAGGGAATCCGGCAGCACCGCGTCGGCCGCTATCCACAAGGTTGCGACTCGAACGATGGACGACGAATTTTCCGAATGGCGGTAATGTCTGCGGCCGGATGTTCCACATCAGGGGGGTCGAATGGCGCTCGAATCATCCTGGACTCGTGAGCAAGCGGAGCAATACCTCGAGCAACAGGCCCAGCGCTACGCCAAGATGCGCGAAGATGCCGAGCGCGTCAAGCTTCAACTCGCCGAATCGACGGCCACCGTGACCTCCCCCAACGGGGCCGTGACGGTGACAGTGGGCTCGGGTGGCGTGATGCGGTCGCTGCGGTTCGGCCAGCGTGCAGAGGGCGTGCCGCTGGCCCAGCTGTCGTCGTCGATCATGGCCGCATACGGCAAGGCGTGCCGACAGGCCGCCGAACAGGGCGTGGAGATCGTGAGCGAGCTTGTCGGCCCCGACTCGCCGACCCTGCAGCTTATGCGCGATGCCATCCCGCCCGACCCGGACCTGGAGGAGGGCACGCGATGACCCAATTCATCGTCGATCCGGCGCAGCTCAAGGACCACGCGACGGAGGTACGCGAGATCGCCAAGGGTGTCGACCAGGCCAGCGACGCGGCCAGCGAGGTCGGCGTCGGCGGTGTCGACGCGTACGGGCTGATCTGCTCACCGATCCTGATCCCGGCGCTGCACATCTTCTTCGGCGACGCCGGCGCGCTGGTCAAGGCCACGGCGGACTTCGGCGACAGCATGTCCGAAGGCCTCGAATCGAACAGCGACGTGTACGCCGGCATCGACAAGGAGATCCACGACTCGCTGACGAAGCTGGGCGCAGATCTGATCAGCTAGGGAGGGGCACACCATGGCGAATCCGCTGGTCGCGGAAGCCGAAGGCCCGAGCGGTACTGCCGGCGCCGGTCTTGTCGGCGACGTCGCATCGCTCACGGAGGACCACGACGCGTGGGATTACAGCATCGACGGCGTCTCCCTCGCCCTGGACACCCTCGGCATGGCCATGGATCCGTTCGGGGCGATCGCCAGCGCCGGTGTGGGCTGGCTGCTGCAGCACGTTTCGTTCCTTCGTGAGCCGATCGACATGGTCACCGGTAACCCCAGCCAGATCGCCGCACTGCAGACGACGTGGAACAACATCGCCGAGCGGCTGCGTGACTCGGCCACGGACTATGCCAACTCGATCAAGAGCGTCGACACGTGGAACGGCAGTGCAGCCGACGCCTATCGGGCGGCGGCCCAGGACTTCGTCGATCTCCTCAACGGCACCGCCGACCATGCGGAACACGCCTCGGAAGGCATGCTGGCGGCGGGCATCATCGTAGGCACCGAGCGCGGCCTGATTTATGACGCGCTGTCGTCGTTCATCGGCCGGCTCGTGATCGAGGCGATCGCCGCGCTCGCCACCTCGTGGTGCACATTCGGCGCGTCCATAGGGGCGTTCCTCGTCGCCGCCGATCTCGACGCCACCATCCAGGCGGAGAACTTCGCGCTGCGTCTTGGCAAGCTGATGAAGTCAATGGGCAAGTTCGGCGAGCGGTTCTCGAAGATGGGTAGCCGCGCCGAGCAGTTGGCCAAGGATGTCGAGCGGGCCGGCGGCAAGTTGCGGCAGGTCGCCGGGCGGAACAAGGGGCTCAAGACGATCGCGCACAACCGGTACCACCCGCCGAACAACGCCATTTCCACATTCCTGCGCCGCGAGCACACCCTCAACGAATCGCTACTCGGGAACGTGCATGAGATCACCGAGAGCCTGCCGTTCAAGACCGGCAAGGAAGGGGCGTCGCAGGGCGACGAAGCACACAAGCGCTCCGAGGAAGATCAGCATCCCTGATGGCGGTACGACTGCGCCGCCCGCTCTACGCCCGCTTGTTCAGCAGCGGGCTGCAGGCGCTGCTCACCGTCTATACCGCCGTCACCGTCGGCTTCGTCGTGGCGGCGGTCGCCGGATCGTTCGACTGGGCGTACTGGTACGTCTTCGTGTTCGACGTGGTCGTGGTCGGGGTCTGGCTGCTCGGCGTCACCGCCTGGGCCGAGGTCGACGACCGCGGCATCCGGTGGCGGTACTGGATGAAGCACGACTACCCGTGGGCCGACGTGTCCCGGGTCGCGCTCGGGCAGCGCGCGATGTCGCCCATGTTCCCGGGCCCCGACGTCCGCCAGCCGGTGATCCTCGTGCGGAGCAAGGGCGACGAGGACTTCGTGCGTCCGGCAGTGCTCTGCCGACGGCATCGCCGCGAATTCGGCAACGCCGTGCTCCAGCAAGCCACGGCACACCGCAAGCACACCGAGGTCATCGGTAAGCACTGGGACCTCCAGCCGACGACGGACGAGATGCCGTTCGCGTAATGTCTGGCGGCGTGCCCGCAGCGCATCCGACGATCCTTGCGACATCCGGCGGCCTCACGCCCGGCCGACGCGTGCGGTGGGAGTTCGCTCCGCTCACCGACCACGCCATCGAGTTGGCCGGCGTCACCGGCCGGGCGCCCCGCATCTGCCTGCTAGCCACGGCGATGGGCGACAATCCGGCGATCGTTTCGGCGTTCTACGACGCGGCAATGCAACTGCGGGTTGCGCCGTCACACGTCGCGCTGCTGCCGATGCCGAACGTCGACGATCTCCGCGAGCACCTGCTCGGCCAGGACGTGATCTGGGTGTTCGGGGGCAGTGTCGCCGGGTTGCTGGCGTTGTGGCGGCTGCATGGGCTCGACCCGATCTTGCATGAGGCATGGCAGGCCGGGGTCGTGCTCACCGGCGTCTCTGCCGGGTCGATCTGCTGGCATATGGGCGGCACCACCGACTCGTTCGGCCCCGACCTGCGTGCGGTCACCGACGGGCTGGGCTTCGTCCCGTACTCCAACGGCGTGCACTACGACACTGAGGAGCAGCGCCGCCCGACGTTCCAGCGGTTGATTGCGGACGGCACGCTGCCAGCCGGATACGCCACTGACGACGGGGTGGGCGTCCTGTACCGGGGCACCGAGATGGTCGAAGCGCTGACCGAGGTGGACGGCAAGGCGGCGTACTACGTGGAACGCGGCCGCGACGGCAACGCCGTCGAGGTCCGGCTGGACACTCGGCTGATCAAGTAGCCTGGGCTCGTGGCGGATCTCGCAATCATCCGGGCCGGACTGGTCCGCTACGAGGATGCCTGGCAGCGCCAGCGCGAAGTGCACGAGGCGGTGGTCGCAGGCGACGCTCCGGACACGGTGCTGCTGCTCGAGCATCCGCCCGTCTTTACCGCGGGCCGGCGCACCGAGCCGTCCGAGCGCCCGTTCGACGGCACGCCGGTGATTGACGTCGACCGCGGCGGCAAGATCACCTGGCACGGTCCCGGCCAGCTCGTCGGCTACCCGATCGTGCGTCTGCCCCGCCCACTGGATGTCGTCGCCTACGTGCGTGCCATGGAGCAGTTGCTCATCGATGTGTGCGCCGAGCTGGGGATGGGCGCCACGCGCGTCGAGGGCCGCACCGGGGTATGGCTGCGGGACCCGGACCGCAAGCTCGCCGCGATCGGGGTCAGGGTGCGGCGCGTCGTGGCCATGCACGGCTTCGCGCTGAACTGCGACCCGGACCTGACGTGGTTCGACCGCATCGTGCCGTGTGGCATCGCCGACGCCGGCGTTACGTCGCTCTCCCGGGAACTCGGCCGTGACGTCACGGTCGCCGAGGTGCTGCCCATCGTCGAGGCACACCTACCCGGCTTCGTCGCTGGTCTGGACCAGCACCGGGTGGCTGCCTGAGAGCAGCCGGCTTGGCGAACCCCGACCAGCCCGCCAAGCTCAAGCTGCGTATATGACGTGATCTACGGCCAGGTGACACCCTGCAGCATGGCGCTCACCTCCTGTCATGGACGAGCCGCGCTGCGCTGCGGCAAGATGGTTAGAACAGCCTCAGCCTCGCAGACGCGGCTTTTCGTCGACGCGTTATGAGGCACCGTGACCCGAAGGGACGGCCAACCGTGATTATCGCCTCGGCGCACCGTGGCGATAGACGCCGTTCAGCGGAAGTTGTCGCGGGCTGGGCGTTGTGGTTGCTTCCACGCCGCGCGTTGTTTTTCATCCTTGCGCTCGAAGTTCTCGCATGTCTTCTCACCACCGTTGGGCTGCTGGTAGCGCACCCCACAAGCAGCGATCTCGGCCGCTTCGCGCTTCTCGTAGTGCTCAGCGCAGTCTATGGGGAGGCGGAAGACCGTACAGATCGCTTCCGCCGGGCCAGGGCCGAAGGCCCCCACGTCGACGCGACATCGGTCTGGGTGTTCGCGGGCGTACTCATTCTGCCAGCGGGATATGTCGCACTCCTCGTGGTGCTGATCTACGCGCACACGTTGCTGCGCGCCTACCGGCACAAGTCATGGCCCCCACATCGAGTCGTCTTCAGCGGGGCGACGATTGTGCTCTCCGCGCTGGCGGCTACGGCGATCAACAACTCTGTAAGTGACCTGCCGCTGCACCTTCCTGCAGGTGCCGTCCAGGCACTGGCCGTCCTTGCGGCGATGACTGGCTTCCAGCTGGTCGACAATGGGGCGATCGCTATCGCGATGTTCCTCGCGACGAGCCCTGCGCGCATCAGGGACGTGCTGGTCGGCCGGGACGAGCTTGCCGTCGAGATCGCGACGATGATCCTGGGGGCATTCACCGCACAGACGATCATCCTGATGCCGTGGCTCACGCCGGCGGTGCTTGTCCTGATCGTGATGATGTACCGCGGCCTGCTCACCCGAAAGCTCGAGGTCGAGGCGGCGACCGACGGCAAGACAGGACTGCTCAACGCGACGGCGTGGCGGGAGCTGGCGCAGCGGCATCTGTGGCGGGCGATCCGTGAGAACCAGGCGGCGGCCATGCTCGTCATCGACCTGGACCGGTTCAAGTCCCTCAACGACGAGCACGGGCACCTCGTCGGCGACATTGCACTCGCCGCAGTCGCCGACTGCATCAAGAACGAGCTACGCGACTACGACGCGGTAGGACGCTACGGCGGCGAGGAGTTCGTTGCCCTGCTGCCGAACGCGGGGACGAACGCCGCAATGCGCGCCGCCGAGCGCGTCCGGGTGCGTATCGAGGACCGATCGTTCACCGCCCAGCCGGAGGGACCGGAGCTGCGGCTCACTGCGTCGATCGGGGTTGCGACGTATCCGAGCTATGGCACCGAGCTCGACGAGCTGATCCGCGCAGCCGACGTGGCGCTCTATGCCGCGAAGGCCGCCGGCCGCAACGTGGTGCGACTGGCCGAGCCCACGGTGACGCCTGCGTCACAGCAGCCTCGACCGTCCCACGCGTAGGCTCGACGCGTGAGTCTTGCCCCGCCTGAGGGCCGCCGGCTGCTGCGGCTGGAGGCGCGCAACGCGCAGACGCCGATAGAGCGCAAGCCGCCGTGGATCAAGACCCGCGCCCGGATGGGGCCTGAGTACACCGAATTGCGGGCTCTGGTCGCGAGCGAGGGGTTACACACGGTATGTCAGGAGGCGGGCTGCCCGAACATCTACGAGTGCTGGGAAGACCGCGAGGCGACGTTCCTCATCGGTGGCGACCAGTGCACGCGCCGGTGTGACTTCTGCCAGATCGACACCGGTAAGCCCGCCGCCCTCGACAGGGACGAGCCACGCCGAGTCGCCGAGAGCGTCGTTGCGATGGGACTGCGCTACGCAACAGTCACCGGGGTGGCCCGCGATGACCTACCGGACGGCGGTGCCTGGCTGTACGCCGAGACAGTGCGCCAGATCCATGCAACGAATCCGGGCACCGGCGTTGAGCTGCTCATTCCTGACTTCAACGCCGATCCGGCGCAGCTGGCCGAGGTGTTCAGCGCCCGGCCCGAAGTGCTGGCGCACAACGTCGAGACGGTGCCGCGGATCTTCAAGCGCATCCGCCCCGGGTTCCGTTACGAGCGCTCGCTGGATGTCCTCCGCCAAGCACGCGCGGCGGGCCTCGTCACCAAGTCGAACCTGATCCTCGGCCTGGGCGAGCAGCGCGACGAGATCAGCCAAGCGCTGGCCCACCTGCATGACGCGGGCTGCGAACTGGTCACGATCACGCAGTACCTACGGCCCTCGCCCCGCCACCACCCGGTAGCGCGATGGGTCAAGCCCGAGGAATTCGTCGAGCTTCGCGAGGAGGCCGAGCGGATCGGCTTCGCCGGTGTCATGAGCGGGCCGCTCGTCCGCTCGTCCTACCGCGCCGGCCGGCTCTACCAGCAGGCGATCGCCGCCCGCGTCTGATCCGCACGCCCGCGCGCCGATATCCTTGATGACATGGCCAAACCTGCCGGGCCGGGCAAGCCCGTAAAGCTCACGCGCGCCGAGAAGAAGGCAGCCCGCGCCGAGAAGCGCGCCAGCCGTCGCGACACCTGGCGCAATCTGCGGCAGGCGTTCACGCTCACCCGGCAGAACGACCCCAGGCTGATCCCGTACCTGATCATCTCCGGGGTGCTGACGGCAGCCGTCGTCTACTTCGTCGTCTCGCTGTTCGCGGGTCCGTACCTGCCGATTCCGATCGCGGTGCTCGCCGGCGGTTTGGTCGCGCTGCTGGTGTTCAGTCGCCGGGCGCAGACCTCGATGTTCAGCCAGGCTGAGGGAACACCAGGCGCCGCGGCCTGGATGGTGCAGAACAATCTGCGCGGCGACTGGCACGCCACGCCTGCCGTCGCCGGCACGTCGCAGCTGGACGCGGTGCACCGCCTCGTCGGGCGTCCCGGCGTGGTGCTGGTCGGCGAGGGTGCGCCGCACCGGGTGCGGGGTCTGATCGCGCAGGAGAAGAAGAAGGTCGCACGGGTCGCCGGTGACACGCCTATCTATGACGTCATCGTGGGCACGGACGAGGGCGAAGTGCCGCTGCGCAAGCTCAACGGCTACCTCTTCAAGCTGCCGCGCAACCTCAGTCGTGAGCAGGTCAGCGCCCTGGACAAGAGGCTGCAAGCGCTCGGCGGGGGCAAGCCGCCACTGCCGGGCGGACCGATGCCGACCGGCGCCAAGGTCCGCAACGTGCAGCGCACCGTCCGCCGGCGCACTTGAGCACTGTGCTTCCAGCGAAGCCCGGCGGGAGCGCGCCGCAGCGGTACCGGGGCGAGCGCCTCGGCCTGCCGAAGTCGGGATCGGGCTCGCTCGCTACATTCGGCGTACGGTTCGGCGCCCTGATCGTCGACTGCCTCGCGTCCGCCCTGGTCGCGTCACTCGCCGTCGCGCATCGGCACGGCGACCTGGCTAACCGGCTGCCCGGCTCGTGGAGCCTCGTGCCGCTCGCTGTCGACTACGTCGTCGGCCTCTTGCTCGGCGGGCAGACGCTCGGGATGCACCTGTTCGGCCTCCGGGTGGTGCGGGTCGATAAGCCTGGGCGCATCCCGCTGACGAGCATCGTGGTGCGTACGGCGATGCTCTTTCTGTTGATCCCGGCCGTAGTGCTGGACAGGGACGGCCGCGGGTTGCACGATCGATTCACCGGGACTGCAGTCGTCCGAACGTGACGCACGGCCGCGTAACACCGCAGAAACAGACGAGATACCGGCCAGCAACCCCTCGTTCGTAGCGTTCACGACACCCACACCGCACTCGGAGGTCGGATGTTCACCAGCCCAGACGAGGTTCTTGCCTACATAGCGGACAATGACGTCAAGTTCGTCGACGTCCGGTTCTGCGATCTGCCTGGCGTGATGCAGCACTTCACGGTGCCGGTCGAGTCATTCTCGGCCGACACGTTCACCGAGGGCGTCGCATTCGACGGCTCCTCGATTCGCGGGTTCCAGGAGATCCACGAGTCGGACATGTTGCTGCTGCCCGACGCCAGCACGGCGATCGTCGACCCGTTCCGCGTGGAGAAGACGCTCAACATCAACTTCTTCATCCACGACCCGCTGACCCGCGAGGCGTACAGCCGCGACCCGCGCAACGTCGCCAAGAAGGCCGAGGAGTATCTCCGTTCGTCAGGTATCGCCGACACCGCGTACTTCGGCCCCGAGGCCGAGTTCTACATCTTCGACTCGGTGCGCTACGACACCACTGCGAACGAGAGCTTCTATCACGTCGACTCGGAGGCCGGTGCCTGGAACACCGGGCGTGACGAGGACGGCCGCAACCTCGGCTACAAAGTGCGGCACAAGCAGGGGTACTTCCCGGTGCCGCCCTACGACCACTTCGCCGACCTGCGCGATGCGATGGTGCGCACCCTGCACAGCGTCGGATTCACGGTCGAGAAGGCGCACCACGAGGTTGGCACAGGTGGCCAGGCCGAGATCAACTACAACTACGACACGCTGCTGCGCGCCGCCGACCAACTCGTCCTCTACAAGTACATCGTCAAGAACGTCGCATGGCAGAACGGCAAGACCGTGACGTTCATGCCGAAACCGCTCTTCCAGGACAACGGGTCAGGCATGCACACGCACCAGTCACTGTGGCAGGGCGGCGAGCCGCTCTTCTACGACGAGGTGGGTTACGCCGGGCTCAGCGACACTGCGCGCCACTACATCGGTGGCCTGCTCACGCATGCGCCGTCGCTGCTGGCGTTCACCAACCCGACGACGAACTCCTATCACCGGCTCGTGCCGGGCTACGAAGCGCCGATCAACCTGGTGTACTCGCAGCGCAACCGCTCGGCGTGCTGCCGCATCCCGATCACCGGCAGCAACCCGAAGGCCAAGCGGCTCGAGTTCCGGGTGCCCGACCCGTCGTGCAACCCGTACCTGGCGTTCTCGGCGATGATGCTGGCCGGCCTGGACGGCATCAAGAACAAGACCGAGCCGCCGACGCCGATCGACAAGGACCTCTATGAGCTGCCTCCCGACGAGGCGAAGGCCGTGGCACAGGTTCCGGGATCGCTCGACGCCGTCCTCGACGCGCTCGAGGCCGACCACGACTACCTCCTCGAGGGCGGTGTCTTCACCGACGACCTCATCCAGACGTGG
>JBPYES010000584.1:0-3272 GCA_051984825.1 Jatrophihabitantaceae bacterium | reverse complement strand
GCAGGCCTGCTGCCGATGTCGCTGAGGCGGCTCAGTTCGGGTTCGCTCGCGAGACGGTCCCGTCCGCGGAGACGTGCAGGCCGCACTCGGTTTTGCCGCGTCCCGCCCAGCGTCCGCTGCGTGGATCCTCGCCCGGCATGACCTTCCGCGTGCAGGGCGCGCAGCCGATCGACGGGTACCCCTCGTAGATCAGGTCGTTGACGACGACATCGTTCTTGATGATGTACGCGTCGACTTCCTCCTGCGTCCACGCGGCAAGAGGGTTGACCTTGACCATGTGCCGGTTGGAGTCCCATTCGACGACCCCGATGCTGGCGCGGTTCCGCGTCTCATCGCGCCGGATCCCCGATGCCCAGGCCACATAGGGATCGAGACTGCGCCGCAGCGGCTCGACCTTGCGCAGGTTGCAGCAGGCGTCGGGGTCGCGGTCGTGCAATTGCGGGCCGAACATCTCGTCCTGCTCTTCGACCGTTTGCTTCGGCAGAATCCGATGGAGCGTGATCGGATACTTGGTCGCGACACGGTCCGCTGTCTCAAGGGTCTCCGGGAAGTGATATCCGGTGTCGAGGAAGACGACGTTGACTCCCGGATAGATGCGGCTGGCCATATCGATGACCACCGCATCGGACATCGACGCCGATACGCAGAAGTCGTCGCCAAACTTTTCCAGCGCCCACGTCAGAATCTTGTCGGGTGCTTCGCCGTCGAGGCTGAGTGCCGCATCTGCCGCTAGCGCAGCAAGATCGGCGTGGCTCTCGGGGGGAGCTGCCATTGGCTTAGGTTAACGTGCAGGGCCGCGAGACCTGTGCGCGGGCAGGCGCTCGACATGCCCATTCAACCGAATCCGTTGTTGAGCCGCGGAATTCTCACCGGTACCTTTGTTCTGTGACGGCTTCGCGAGTGATTCAGAACTTCGTCGACGGCAAGTTCGTCGACGCGGTGGACGGGCAACGAGCTGACCTGATCGACCCGTCGACCGGCGAGGTGTTCGGGTCAGCGCCAGTGTCCGGCGCCCAGGACGTCGACCGAGCCTATGCAGCCGCGGCTGTCGCCTTCGAGACGTGGCGGGACAGCACGCCGAGTGAGCGACAAGCAGCCTTGCTGAGGTTCGCGGACGCGATCGAGGCGCGCGCCGACGACCTGGTCGCCGCGGAATCACAGAACACCGGCAAGCCCATCGCGCTCACGCGCACCGAAGAGATCGTGCCGATGGTCGACCAGGTGCGGTTCTTCGCCGGGGCGGCCCGGCTGCTCGAGGGGCGCAGCGCGGGCGAGTACCTGGCTGGCTTCACTTCTTATGTGCGGCGCGAGCCGGTGGGCGTTGTCGGGCAGGTCACCCCGTGGAACTACCCGATGATGATGGCGATCTGGAAGCTCGCCCCGGCGCTCGCCGCCGGCAACACGGTCGTGCTGAAGCCGGCCGATACCACGCCGGCCAGCACCGTCCTGCTCGCCGAGATCGCGGCGGAGTTCCTGCCGGCTGGCGTGCTGAACGTGATCTGCGGCGACCGCGACACGGGCCGGGCGCTCGTCGCGCATCCGACGCCGGCGATGGTGTCGATCACCGGGTCCACGCGCGCCGGTCGGCAGGTCGCCGAGGCCGCCGCCGCCGACCTCAAGCGCGTGCACCTCGAACTCGGCGGCAAGGCGCCGGTGATCGTCTTCGACGATGCGGACCTGGGTAAAGCCGCAGCGGACATCGCCATCGCGGGGTATTTCAATGCCGGGCAGGACTGTACGGCCGCCACCCGGGTGCTGGCGGCCCCGCGGATCGCCGACGAGTTCGCCGACGCGTTGGCCGAGCAGGCGCGGGACACGCGCACCGGCCCGCCGTCCGATCCTGACGCCGGGTACGGCCCGCTGAACAACGCCGCGCAGTTCGACCGGGTCGCCGGTGTGCTCGACCGACTGCCCGACCACGCCCGCGTCCTCGCCGGCGGCACGCGCGCGGGCGAGCGTGGCTACTTCTGGCAGCCCACGGTCGTCGCAGGGCTGCTGCAGGACGACGAGGCGTCCCAGCAGGAGATCTTCGGGCCGGTCATCACGGTGCAGCCGTTCACTGACGAGGACGAGGCAGTGCGCTGGGCGAACGGCGTCGAGTACGGGCTGGCGTCGAGCGTGTGGACGCGCGATCACGGCCGCGCCATGCGGGTATCGCGGCGGCTCGATTTCGGCTGCGTCTGGGTCAACTGCCACATACCCCTGGTAGCCGAGATGCCACATGGCGGGTTCAAGCACTCCGGGTACGGCAAGGACCTGTCGGTGTACGGGCTGGAGGACTACACCCGCATCAAGCACGTCATGCACAACATCGACTACTGAGCCCTCGACACGGGCCGCCGGCCCCGCGGTTACACATGGCGCGGAGATAAGCGGGCCCGTGCCTGCCACGTGATCGGCGACAAGATCGGGCGCTGATCTTTGGACGATCGGCGCGGGGTCGGCGAGCACGGACGCCGCTAGCCTGTCGCTCACCACCACGAGAGGAGCACTTATGGCCACGGCCGTCACCACACCGGACCGGCTCGTCCTCGCCGACCTCGTCCCCGGCTCGCTGGCGCGCGACGCCGCGCTCATCGTCGGCGGGGCCGGCTTGACCGGGCTGGCCGCCCAGGTGTCGATCCACACGCCGCTGACGCCCGTCCCGTTCACGCTCCAGACGTTCGCCGTGCTGCTGACCGGGGCGGTGCTGGGCCCGCTGCGTGGCGTGCTGTCGATGCTGCTGTACCTCGCGGCGGGCGTGGTCGGCGTGCCCTGGTTCGCCAGCCACGCGCATGGCTGGGGCGGGCCGTCGTTCGGATACATCCTCGGGTTCGTGGTGGCCGCCGGCGTCGTCGGCGAGCTGGCCCGGCGCGGCAACGATCGGCAGGTGCTCAGCACCGTCGGGCTCATGGCGCTCGGCAGCGCGATCGTGTATGCGGCCGGCGCGACGTGGCTCGCATCCGACCTGCACGTCGGCGCGCAGAAGGCGGTCGATCTCGGCGTTACGCCGTTCCTGGTTACCGACGCGCTCAAGCTGGCGGCTGCGGGGCTGGTGCTGCCAGGTGCGTGGAGGCTGGTGCGGCGGTTCCGGTGAAGCACACCGTGGCTGCCGAGTTGGTGGGGAACGTGGCGCAGGTGGCTGTCGTGGCCGGCGATACCGTCGGGCCGACGGACATGCTCGTCATCCTGGAGTCGATGAAGATGGAGATCCCGGTGCTGGCCGAGGTGTCCGGCGTGATCGTCGAGGTGGCGGTTGCGGAGGGCGACGTGGTCACCGAGGGAGACACGAT
>JBPYES010000583.1:0-7319 GCA_051984825.1 Jatrophihabitantaceae bacterium | reverse complement strand
CGAACACATTCGGCACGTAGTTACCTGGGCCGTACTGCTGGACGTACTGCGCATTCACCTGGTTGAGGCCTTCGACCTTTCCGTTCCACGAATTGGTATCGAGTAGTGAGAGCAGATGGGGAATCTGGATGATCTTGGTCGGATTGTGGTCGGCGTTGCCGCCGCCGATCTGGAACAGCGAGAACGAGCAGGGCTGGCAGGTGTCCCACTGCGCCTCAGACGCCGCGATCTTCATCGGCTGGTACTTGTCCGCAGTCACGCCCAATTCGCTGCCGACCAGCATCGCGAGCAGTATGGCCGGCGCCAGGACGATCAGCGACAAGCGCGCTGCCGGGATGAACGTCCCGGGCTGCTTGCCGCGGCGCAGCTGCCAGGCCGAGACGGCGAGCATGACCACCGATCCGGTCACCGCCGAGGCGAGCAAAACATGCAGATAGCCCCGAAGAAACACGGGGTTGGTCATCACTGCCCAGATGTTGCTGAGCTCCGGTTGGTTGTTCGCCGGGTTGATCTTGTAACCGACCGGGTGCTGCATCCACGAGTTCGCCGCCATGATGAACGCCGCCGACAGCACTGCGCCGATGGCCACCAGCCAGATCGCGGCAAGGTGCACCCTTGGCCGAAGCCGTTCCCAGCCGAAGACCCACACCCCGAGGAACGTCGATTCAAGGAAGAACGCCGCCAGTCCTTCCATGGCCAGCGGCGCGCCGAAGACCTGCCCGACCGTTCGCGAGTACGCGGACCAGTCCATGCCGAACTGAAACTCCTGCACCAGCCCGGTGACCACACCCACAGCAACATTGATCAGCAGCAGGGTGCCGAAGAAGCGAGTCAACCGCAGGTAGTCGGGGCGGCCGCTGCGATGCCAGACGGTCTGCAAGATCGCCGTAAGGAACGCCAAACCTATCGTCACCGGCACAAAGAAGAAGTGATATATCGAGGTCATTCCAAACTGGATGCGCGCGAGGTCGAGCTGGCTCATCCGATGCCCCTTCCAGAAACATCCGTGCGCCGCCTGCGAACAGTTACGTCGAGATTCCCGTGCCGCGCTGCCCCGGAGGATCACTCACAGTGGATGGTTCCGGCGCACCGGTAGGCGTGCCGCGGGCCGCGGGAGTGGCCGCATGCGCGGCACAACTGTCGCCGTCAGCCGCGGTCAAGTTCGCTCATCCACCCGGGATGAGGCGAGACCGGGGCAGGACGACGCACGGTTGGCGAACTGGCAGCCCATAGCCGTCTATCGCGTGCGGGCGGTTCGCGGCTGCGCCGCTTCAGATTCCCGAGGAGCTGCCGTGGCCGACGACCAGCATTTCGACGTCATCGTGATCGGCTCGGGTGCCGGTGGTGGCACGTTGACGCACCGGCTGGCCCCGACTGGCAAACGTGTCTTGCTGCTCGAACGTGGCGACTATCTGCCACGAGAACGGGACAACTGGGACTCGACCGAGGTGTTCGTAAAAGGCAAGTACCGGGCACCCGAGTTCTGGCTGGACCAGCACGGCCAGGAGTTCCCGCCCGAGGTCAATTACTACGTCGGCGGAAACACGAAGTTCTACGGTGCGGCGCTGTTCCGGCTCCGCCCGCAGGACTTCGGCACGATCACGCACCACGGTGGCGTTTCCCCGGCGTGGCCGATCGACTATCAGGACCTCGAGCCGTACTACACCCAAGCGGAGCGGCTCTACCTCGTACACGGCGAGCATGGCGAGGATCCGACCGGCGGGCCGGCGAGCGGCGCATACGCATTCCCGCCCGTCCAGCACGAGACGCGGATTCAGCAGCTCAGTGACGACTTGGAAAAGCAGGGGCTGCACCCGTTCCATCTGCCGATCGGGGTCAACCTCACGCAAGACGGATTGGGCCGGCCTGTCCACGGCAGCTCGTGCATACGCTGCGATCGCGTCGATGGCTTTCCCTGCCTCGTCCTCGCCAAGTCCGATGCCCAGGTGATCTGCGTCGATCCGGCGCTTCAACACGACAACATCGAACTGATGACCAACGCGTACGTCGAGCGGCTCGAGCCGGACGCCGGCGGACGGGCCGTTCAATCCGTGGTGACTCGACTCGCTGACGGCACAACCGTGCGGCTCTCCGCGGACATCGTCGTTGTCGCGTGCGGCGCGGTGAACAGCGCCGCGTTGCTGCTCCGCTCGCGAACGGCAGACCTGCCGAACGGCCTCGCCAACAGCTCGGACGTCGTAGGCCGGCACTATATGCGGCACAACAACCTCGCGCTGATGGGCGTCTCCAAGGAGCCGAACCCGACGAGGTTCCAGAAGACGCTCGCGCTCAACGACTGGTACTTCGGCGCCGACGACTGGGACTACCCGCTCGGGGGCATCCAAATGCTCGGCAAGTCCGACGACGAGCAGATCCGGGCTAACGCGCCACGCTGGGCCGGCAGGGTCTCTCCAGGGATGCCCTTCGAGGTGCTCGCCCACCACGCCCTTGACTTCTGGCTCTGCGGCGAGGATCTCCCCGCACCGGAAAACCGAGTCACCCTGGAGAAGGACGGGCAGATCAGGCTGATGTTGGACCCGAACAACAACGTGGAAGGCGTCACGCGTCTCATGCACAAGCTCGAAGGCATGCTCGGTGATCTCGGCATGCACAAGCGCTTGATCGACCACAGCATCTATCTGCACAAGGGCATGCCGATCGGCGCCACCGCTCACCAGGCCGGCACCATCCGCTTCGGCACCGACCCGGCCAGCTCCGCGCTAGATGTCAATTGCAAGGCACATGACCTGGACAACCTGTACGTGGTGGACACCAGCTTCTTCCCGAGCATCGGCGCGGTGAACCCATCGCTGACGGCGATCGCGAACGCGCTTCGGGTCGGCGACCACATTGCCGAACGACTCGGCTGACGCCCTCGACAACCCTGATCACCCACCGAGACAAAGCAGGGGAACAGCATGACTGCAACGGACCGCGCAGACGTCGACGCCTTGGTCATCTTCGGGGCAACCGGTGACCTTGCCAAGCTGGAGACCTTTCCGGCGCTGGTCGGGCTGGTTGACCGTGGCGTATTGGACGTGCCGGTGGTCGGCGTCGCGAAGAGCGGCTGGGGACTCGAGCAGTTCCGTGACTATGCGGCCGCCTCGTTGCGCTTGAACAAAATGGACCCGGACTCGGAGCCTGCCAAGAAGCTGCTCAGCCTCCTGCGCTACGTGGACGGCGACCTGGACGACGACGCCACCTACAAAGCGATGTCGGATCAAGTCAGTGGGGACGGGAAGATCCTGTTCTACCTGGAGGTTCCGCCGGTCCTCTTCGGCCGGATTGCCAAGGGCATCGACGGCGCGGGACGCGCCAAGGGTGCGCGGGTCATGGTCGAGAAGCCGTTCGGGCATGACCTGGCGAGTGCCCAGGCGTTGAACAACACGATGCATCAGTACTTCCCCGAAAAGGACATTTATCGGGTCGACCATTGGCTGGGCCTCGATCCACTTGACAACGTGCTGGTTGCGCGCTTCGCCAACTCGATCTTCGAGCCGATCCTGAACCGCACGCACGTGGAAAGCATTCAGATCACGATGGCCGAGGCGTTCGACGTGTCCGACCGGGGTCGCTTCTACGACCAGACGGGAGCGATCCGCGACGTACTGCAGAACCACATGCTGCAGGTGCTGGCGAGCGTGATGGCCGACCCGCCGGACGCGTCCGGGCTGGACTCCTGGCTGGATGCAAAGTATCGGGTCATTGCTGCGCTTCGTCCGCTCACGCCGGAAAACGTGGTCCGCGGCCAGTACGAGGGCTACCACGACGTGGCGGGCGTCGATCCGAAGTCGACGGTGGAGACGTACGTGGCGGTACGCCTGGCCCTCGATTCGTGGCGATGGGCCGACGTACCGATCCTGATTCGCGCCGGCAAGACCATGCCCGTCACCGCGACCGAAGTCGATGTCCGGTTCCGCCCAACCCCGTTCAAGATTCCGGAGCTCGGCGGATCCGGTGCCGGAGTCCGGCTGCGGTTCCGCATCTGGCCCGAGGCGCAGGTTGGGCTGAGCCTCGTCGGCAAGAAGCCCGGCGCGGGCTGGCAGCCGCAGGTCGAGGAGTTGACGTTCGCAGTACATCCCGGGTCGGACATGCGCCCCTACGACCGGCTCATCGGTGCGGCGCTGGAGGGCGTTCACCTGTCGTTCGCGCGTCAGGATGCGGTGGAGGCCGCTTGGCGTGTCGTCGATCCCGTCCTCGGCGACGTGGTCCCGGCACATGAATACCCGCAGGGCACCTGGGGGCCCAAGGAGGCCGACGCGCTATTGCCCGACGGGGACACCTGGCACGACCCGGCGGAATCCTAACGTGGAGGTACGCCGTGAGCATATCCAGCACTGACCGAAGCCCTGACGTCCACGGCGGTTCCTACGACTCGCACGTGCCTCGCGTCGTCATCATCGGCGGCGGTTTCGGTGGCTTGTTCGCCGCTCGGGCGCTGCATCGGGCACCGGTCCAGGTGACCCTCGTCGATCGCGCCGGCCACCACCTGTTTCAGCCGCTTCTGTACCAGATGGCTACCGGAATCCTTTCCGAGGGACAGATCGCCGCGCCTCTGCGAAATGTCCTCAAGCGCCACAAGAACGTCAGTGTCGAACTTGCTGAAGTCGTCGATATCGACGTGTCCCAACGCAAGGTGATCACCAGTCGTGCCGGCGGCGCGCAGCACGTCCTGCCTTACGACGAACTCATCGTCGCGGTCGGCGTGCAGCAGTCATATTTCGGGCACGACGAGTACGCCCAATTCGCGCCCGGCATGAAGAGTCTGTCCGATGCCCTGAACATCCGCAGACGCATCTTCGGCGCCTTCGAAATGGCCGCGACTGCGACCGATCCAGATGAACAGCGGCGCTGGTTGACATTTGCGTTGGTCGGCGCCGGACCGACGGGTGTCGAGTTGGCGGGCCAGTTGCGGGAGTTGGCAACCAAGACGCTCCGCTCGGAATTCCGTCACCTCGATCCGGGCAGCGCGCGGGTACTCCTCTTCGATGGCGGCCCCGAGCCCTTGGCAGCATTTGGGCCGAAACTTGCCAAGCGGGCGGCGGATACCCTCCAGGGCCGCGGTGTCGAACTGCACATGGGGTCGATCGTGACGGGCATCGACCCGTACGGCCTGATGGTCCGCGATTCGTCCGGTGAGGAGCGTCGTTACGAGGCCGGTACGGTGTTGTGGACGGCCGGCGTCCAGGCGCCGCCCATTGCTGATGCGATCGCGAAAGCGACCGGCGCCAAGCAGGACAAGCTCGGACGGATCGAGGTCACTCCTAATCTGACGATTCCCGGGCATCCGGAGATCTCCGTGATCGGTGACGTGATGAGCCGTGACAACCTGCCGGGTGTCGCCGAAGTGGCCATGCAGGGTGGCTTCTACGCAGGCCGTCGCATTCGCTATAAATACACCGGACGTGGCGCAAAGGGTCCATTCCAGTATCGAGACTTCGGGTCTGCCGCATACATCTCTCGAGGCAACGCGGTTATCTCGGTACGGAATCTGCATTTCGGCGGGCTCGCCGGGTGGATCTCATGGCTGTTCATCCACATCGCCTTTCTCACCGGCTACCGCAATCGCCTCGGCGCTGTGCTGACGTGGGCGCTCGCGTTTACCCGTGACAGCCGGCGGGAGCGCGCGTACACGGTCGCCAGAATGGATAAGGCGTGGGACGTCTATGCCAAGCCGCCCGACGCCCCGGCGACGACATCGCCCACGGCTTCGGTGAACGAAAGCTGAACGGCCGGGTTCACAGAGCGTCGCTCAACGGCGAATCTTTCGCATTTCACGTCACTTCTTGTAGTTGACGGGTCACCCAGCGGCCGCGTCCTGGGCTATCGTCATCCCTGGCCACTACCGCGCGAAAGACGGCGACCCCCGGCGTGCACCACTGTGCGGGCTAGTTGCGCGAGGCGGCCGCCGCGGGGGTTAAGGGTCCCCCGGGGAGGCCGCGCGTCCGTCGACTTCGCGCGTCGCGCGCGCCTTTGGGGGGTTTCTCATGGCCGCTACCTGCGCTTCCGCCGACGAGTGTGACCAGCCGGCGGCACCTACGGTGCCCGGCAACGATCGCGCGCTGGACGCGCCGGTCCTGCCGTCCACATTCGAACCCGCCGCGCTCCCTAACGAGCTGATCCGACGACCCCGCCTATTTGATCGACTGGCCCATGGCGTGCGCGAGAAGCCGCTCACCACGCTCTGTGCGCCGGCCGGTGCAGGAAAGACCGTGTTGGCGGCGTCCTGGGCGGCGGCACCTGACGTGCCATGGCCGATCGCCTGGCTCACCATCGACGACGCAGCCGATGATCCGGACAAGTTCTGGCCCTATTTGCTGGAGTCCCTGGAGCATGCCGGAGTTGTCTTGCCACGCATGGGCCGACCACCCCTCGGCGACGAGGTACACGGCCCGTTCTTCACTCGCCTGGCCGCAGACATCCTCGATCAGCCCGAGCCAGTAGTAGTGATCATCGACGGCGCCGACCGTTTGACCAGCCGCGAAACCACGGGTCTTGACTTCTTACTGCGCCACGCAGTACCCCGATTCCGGCTAGTGCTGTCGGGCCGCGCGGACCCGCAGCTGCCGTTGCACCGATACCGGCTTACCGACGCGATCCTGGACATCCGGCAGGACTCGCTTGCCTTCACCGTCGCGGAGACGCGAGAACTCTTTGCCAATCTCGGGCTGACGGTCTCCAAGGATTGCGCTACGTCGCTCACCAACCAGACCGAGGGCTGGGCGGCCGGCCTCAGACTCGCTGCGCTATCGCTGCACCACGGCACCGATCCGGATCAGCTGTCCGCCTCTTTGGCCCAGACGGACAGCGGGGTTGCGGACTACCTGATTGCGGAGGTGCTGGACGCACAACCGCCCGCAGTTCGGCAGTTCCTGCTGCGGGCCAGCGTGCCGGCAGAGCTGACGCCGGACCTAGTCGACGAACTGACGGAGCAAACCGACAGCCGGCGTGCCCTCGCCGCACTGGTCCGCGCCAATGTCTTCGTCGAGCGTTCCACTCAGGCGCCGGATCTGTACCGAATGCATTCCCTGTTCCGGGAGCTGTTGAAGGCGCAGCTGCACTACGAATCGCCTGACGATTTCATGGAGCTGAACCGCCGGTGCGCGCGCTGGTTTGCTGCTGCTGGGCAAGACATGACCGCTCTCGACCACGCCGTTTCCGGGCAGGACTGGGCATATGCCGCGTCACTTCTTATCGACGGACTGACCGTCGGTTCGCTCCTCGCCTTCGACGAGAGTCCCTATATGCGGATAGTCGAGGCCATTCCAGTCGATGTCTTCGATTTGAATGCGACAACTCTTCGCACTGCCGCCGCGATC
>JBPYES010000582.1:0-9013 GCA_051984825.1 Jatrophihabitantaceae bacterium | reverse complement strand
GCCACCGTGAACTCCTACTGCGGCGCATGCGACGTCAAGTCCAGCTGTCCGCTCATGTCCGAGGGCCGGCAGGTGACGGCATGAGCGCCGCCCGAGCCCGGAGCAGCCGGTGATCTCATCCACGCAGCTCGCCCGGTTGCTCGGATTGCCCGCCCCGACCGACGAGCAGGCTGCGGTGATCGAGGCGCCGGAGGTGCCGGCGGTGGTGATCGCAGGTGCTGGGTCCGGCAAGACCGAGACGATGGCAGCCAGGGTGGTGTGGCTGGTGGCCAACCGCTGCGTTACGCCAGCGGCTGTGCTCGGCCTGACGTTCACCCGCAAGGCTGCCGCCGAGCTGGGCCGGCGCATCCGCTGGCGTCTCTCGCAGTGGCGGCGGGTCGTCGAACACGAACACCCCGGCGATACTCAGCAGCTGGCCCAGCTGCTCGGTGGTGAGCCCACCGTCTTGACCTACGCCGCTTACGCCAGCCGGCTGGTCGGTGAGCATGCGATGCGCGTGGGCGCCGAGCCGAACCCTCGGCTGCTTTCACAGGCGGTGTGCTGGCAGCTCGCGGACTCCGTCGTGCGCCGCTACAGCGGCGAGCTGCCGCGTGGCATCGGCGCGCTGGCGTCGGTGTCGCAGTACGTTCTCGCGCTGACCGCGCAGCTGGCCGATCACCTCGTCGAGCCGGATGCCGTCGCGGAGTACAGCACCACTTTGGCGGAGCGGTTGTGCGCCGTGTACGGCGGGGAACCGCCGCCGACAAGTGATGCGGGCCGATTACTGGAATCGCTGCGGCACCGCGGCGCGCTGTTGCCGCTGGTGAGCGAATACGCGGCTGGCAAGCAACGCATGCCGGCTGTGGACTTCGGCGACGAGATGTCGCTGGCGGCGCGGCTCGCGCAGGTGCCCGACGTGGCGCGCATCGAGCGGGAACGCTTCGGCGCGGTCCTGCTCGACGAGTACCAGGACACGGGCTACGCGCAGGCGGTCATGCTGGCTGGCCTGTTCGGCGCCGGGCACCCGGTCACGGCGGTGGGCGACCCGTTCCAGTCGATCTACGGCTGGCGCGGTGCGAGCGCCGGCAATATCAGCCGATTCGCGGCGACGTTCGGCGGGGCCGTCACGTACCCGCTCAGTACGAGCTGGCGCAACGACGAGGTCGTGCTGTCGGCTGCGAACGCCGTCGCGGCACCGCTGCGCACCGGCGCCGCCACGGTCGAGCTGCGGGCCCGTCCCGGCGCTGGGCCCGGCACGATCCGGGCGGCGGTGACCGAGACGGTCGAGGCCGAGGCACAGTGGCTGGCCGGGCGGATGCGAGCCGAGTGGGAGGCGCGGCCCGCGGGTGGGCGCACGGCGGCGGTGCTCGTCCGGCGGCGCTCGCAAATCGATGCGGTGCGGATGGCCCTGCTGGCGGAGGGTTTGCCGGTCGAGGTCGTCGGGCTGGGTGGGCTGCTCACCACACCCGAGGTGGTCGACGTGGTGGCTACGTTGCGGGTGCTGGCTGATCACAAGTCGGGTTCCGCGCTGGCGCGGCTGCTCACCGGTGCCCGCTGGCGCATCGGGGCGCGTGATCTGGCTGCGTTGAGCGATCGCGCTCGCGAGCTTGCCCGGGTGCGCCGTATCGACGACGCCGAGGATATCGATCAGGGCAGTTTGATCGAGGCACTCGACGACCTCGGGCCGGAGCGCCGCTACTCGCCGGCCGGGCTGGCGCGGATGCGGGCGCTGTCCGTCGAGCTGCGCGCGCTGCGACGGCGGCTGTCGGCGCCTCTGGCGGAGCTGGTCGCGGACGTCGAGCGGGTGATCGGGGTGGACGTTGAGGTGGCGGCCCGCGCCGACCGGGCGGCCGTCGGCCGGGTGCACCTCGACCGGTTCCTCGACGAGGCTGCGCGGTTCGCAGCTGACGCCGACGAGGCGACGCTGCCGGCGTTCCTGGCGTTTCTCGACGCGGCCGAGGTAGAGGAGAACGGCCTGGAATCCGGCGAGGTGGCCGTCGAGAAGGAGCGTGTGCAAATCCTTACGGTGCACGGCGCCAAGGGCCTCGAGTGGGACATCGTTGCTGTGCCGGGGCTCGTGGGCGGGGTCTTCCCGGCCGAGCCCAGGGCGGTGGACTGGACGCGTACCCGCCAGCTGTTGCCCGCCCCGCTGCGGGGCGACCACAGTGAGCTGCCGGCGCTGCGACTGGAGCATGCCGCCGACCGCAAGCAGGTCGGCGAGGTCGTGAAACGGCACGCCGCTGAGGTCCGCGAGCGGCACCAGGACGAGGAGCGCCGCCTCGCGTACGTCGCGTTCACCAGGGCACGATCGGTGCTGTTCGTCAGCGGCTACGCCTGGGACGGCGCCAAGAGCGCCCGGACTGTGTCGCCGTTCCTGGAGGAGCTTCGCGGGTTCGCCGACGTGGACGAGTGGTTCGTGCCCGTCGACGGCGCCGAGAACCCGCGGCTGGGTGAGCCGGCGTCAGCGCCGTGGCCGCTCGACCCGCTGGGCGCTCGTCGCGTCGACATCGAGGCGGGTGCCGAGCTCGTGCGCGCCGCATTGACAGCGCCGGCGCCCGCAGTGGGCCCGGCCCAGCTGCCTGGGTTGCTCGATGACATCGCCGCCCGCCGCGACGCTTGGCGGCGCAGCGTCGACCTGCTGATCGCGGAACGGGCGCGCCTTTCGGCCGCCGGCACCGTCGACGTGGCGCTGCCGGGACAGCTGTCGGTGTCGCAGCTGGTCGCGTTGCGCCGCGACCCCGGCGCCATGGCTCGCCGGCTGCGCCGGCCGTTACCGAGCAAGCCGGCGCCGCTGGCCAGGCGGGGCACGGCGTTTCATGCCTGGCTGGAGCAACGCTGGTCCGCCCAGCCGCTGCTCGACATCGACGACCTGCCCGGCGCGGCCGACGCCACCGCCGATGACTCCGACCTCGAAGCCCTGCGCGCCGCGTTCGAAGCGAGCGAGTGGGCCGAGCGAACGCCGGTCGAGGTCGAAGTCCCGTTCGAGATGGCGATCGACTCCACCGTGGTGCGCGGACGCATGGACGCGGTATTCAAGGAAGCCGACGGCTATACCGTCGTCGACTGGAAGACCGGCGCCCGGCCTGCCGGCGCCGATGCGCAGGCCGCCGCAGTGCAACTCGCGGCGTACCGGTTGGCCTGGGCAACCCTCTCCGGCGTCGACGTCGAGCGAATCGGCGCGGCGTTCCACTACGTACGCAGCAACGAGACGATCAGTCCGAGCGACCTGCTCGACGCCGACGGCTTGCGCCGCCTGATCGTCGGCTAGCGTGCACCGATGGGCGAGCACCGCAGGGTCGTCGCGCCGGGCCGAGGAGCACAAGCCCATCGCAGCGATGAGCGCTTGCGCGAAGAGCAGGAGGCACAGTGAGCATCACGGATATGAGCATTACGCCACGCGAATACATCGCGGCGCATCGAGAAGAATTGCTGGCCGACCTCGACCAGTGGCTGCGCATCCCGGGCATCAGCGCCCAGCCCGAGCACCATGACGACGTCGCGCGGAGCGCGGAGTGGTTCGGCGACGCGGCCCGTCGCGCAGGGTTCCCGATCGTCGAGATATGGCCGACTGCTGGGCTGCCCACACTGTATGCCGAATGGCCGAGCTACGACGCTGACGCCCCGACCGTGCTCGTGTACGGGCACCACGACGTGCAGCCCGTCGACCCGCTCGAGTCCTGGCGCACCGAACCGTTCGAGCCGACGATCGACGGCGACCTGCTGCGGGCCCGCGGAGCGTCCGACGACAAGGGCCAGTTGCTGTTCCACCTGCTCGGGCTGCGTGCCCACCTCGCCGCGACCGGCCGGACGTCGCCCGCGGTCAGCCTGAAGTTCCTGATCGAGGGCGAGGAGGAGTCCGGCTCACCGCACTTCGAAGCGCTGCTCTCCGAGCGGCGTGACCGTCTCGATTGCGACGTCGTCGTGGTGACCGACACGGGCATGCTCGCCGCCGACACGCCGAGCACGGTTACCGGAATGCGCGGCCTCGTCGTCTGCACCGTCGACTTCCACGGCCCGGATCTCGACCTCCACTCCGGCGTGTTCGGCGGTGCGGTGCCCAACCCGGCCACCGCCGTCGCCCGCCTCGCCGGTGCGCTGCACGACGAGACCGGCCGGGTGACCATTCCCGGCTTCTACGACGACGTCCTCGACTTAACCGACGACGAGCGGGCTCTGTTCGCGAAGGTGCCGCACGACCAGGCGGAGTTCCTGGCCCTGGCCAAGTCGCGGGCGCTGGCGGGTGAGGCCGGATACAGCACGCTCGAACGCATCGGAGCGCGCCCGACCGCCGAGGTCAACGGCATCTGGGGCGGCTACATGGGCGAGGGCAGCAAGACGATCGTCCCTACGGATGCACACGTCAAGCTGTCCTTCCGGCTGGTCGCCAACCAGGTGCCGGGCAAGATCATCGCTGCGGTCGAGCAGTTCGTCGCCGACCACACGCCGGACGGCATCGAGCGGCGGATCGAGTGGGAGGGCGAGGGCGTGGCGCCGTGCATCGTGCCGCTCAATACGCCAGCGTACGGTGCGTTGACGGATGCGATCAGCCGGGCGTTCGACGGCGCTGCAGTGCTGCCCACGCGCGAGGGCGGCAGCGGTCCCGAGGCCGCCATACAGCAGGCCGTTCAAGCGCCGCTGGTGTTCCTCGGCGTGGGGCTGCCCGACGATCAGATCCACGCGCCGAACGAGAAGGTCAACCTCTCGATGCTGTATCGGGGCGCCGAGGCGGCCGCGCTGCTTTGGGAGCGCTTCGCCACGCTCGGCCGCGCCGGGGTGAGCGGGAGCTGACGATGCCCCGCCGCGTGGGGCTCGTGACCGCCGGCCTGGCCGCGGCAGGGTTGCTGCTCGCCGGCTGCACCGAGACTGTGTCCGGGCACGCTGCCGGGGCCAACGGGTCGCAAACTCCGCCGGGCTCGGACTTCCCGAGCTCCGGCTCGGGCTCAAATCCCACGACGACGGCACCGGGCTCTCCGACGCCGTCGCCGACACAGACGTCTCGGGCGCCGGCGGCGCACCTCGCGTGCCCGCACGTCGTCGATCCGACTGCGCGCCTTGCCTACGACTGCATCGGCCCGGGCATGACGCCGGACCGAAATTCGATATGGCCGGTGGACTTCGGGCGGGTCGTCGACACCCACTGGACGATGGATGAGGGCTCAGGCACCCTCATCCGCGCCGGAGGCAACGCGGCAGTGGCGGCCAAGCTGCTGACCCAGGAGATGCTGCAGCTCGACTACGGCAATCCGGCGCCGACCAGCAAGACCGTGCACGACGCCGATGTTGCGGTCGGTAGTGCACGGGGCCATCTGGTCCAGACGCTCATTACGATCAACCCGACGTTCCGCTCGCAGCAACATCTGCGAGTCAAGCAGGAGCAACTGTGGCTGGTCGTCGTCCCAGTCGGCGCGGGCCAGTTCTCCGCCTGGTACGTCTCGGTGCCGGACGTGCAGAAGCAGTTGTGGCCTACCGTGCCGGCGCTGCTGAAGACCCTGCGGGTCGCTTAGCGGCGCTGCGTCAGTCGGCGGATCAGACGAGTCCGTGGTCGAAGGCGAAGACCACCGCGGCGGCGCGATCGCGCAGCCCGAGCTTCGCGAAGATGTGGTTGACGTGCGTCTTTACCGTGCCCTCGCCGACCACCAGCTGCGCCGCGATCTCGGGGTTGGACAGCCCGCGGCCGATGAGCGCCAGCACCTCGCGCTCACGTGCCGTCAGCGTGGCCAGCGCGGGATCGTCGCCGGGGGGCGCCGGCGCCGTACCGCGGTAGACCGCGAGCACCCGTCCCGTGACCGCCGGGTCGAGCCACGAGCCACCGCCGGCCACGGCACGCACCGCCCGCTGGAGGTCTTCGGCCGGCACGTCCTTGAGCACGAATCCGGCGGCGCCGGCCCGCAGCGCGGCGGCGAGAATCTCATCGTCGTCGAACGTCGTGAGCACCAGTACCGGCGGACTGTCGTCCTGGGCGGCCAGCCGCCGGGTGGCCTCGACGCCGTCGACGACGGGCATGCGCACGTCCATCAGCACGACGTCCGGATCGTGCGCGGCAACTGATTGCGGCACGGAACTGCCGTTCACGCACTCACCAACGATCTCGAACCCGAACGGCTCGCGAAGGATGCCGCGCAGACCGGCGCGCACCAGTTCCTGGTCGTCGACGAGCAGCACCCGGATCATGTCGGAAACCCCGCGCGTACCAGCCAGCCGCGTCCGCCCGGGCCGGCGTCGCACGTGCCGCCGACCGACACAGCGCGTTCCCGCATGCTCGTCAAGCCCACGCCGCTGCCCCGTCCCGGTGGGCCACCGCTCTCGACAACAAGATCGGTACGTGTCCCGTCGACGCACACCTCGACGTCGACCGGCCACCCGGACGCGTGCTTGACCGCGTTCGTCAGCGCTTCCTGGACGACCCGGTACAGGGCCAGTCCGGTGGTGGCCGGGACCGCCCCGACGTCGCCCTTAACGGTCAGCGTGACGTCGGCGCCTGCCTTACGGAACCGCTCGACCAGCTCGGGCAGGTCGCCGGCGCCGGGCAGTGGCGCCAGCCCGCCCTCCTCGGTTCGCAGCAGGCCCACGGCGCGGCGCACCTCGGCCAGGCTCTCGCGCCCGAGCCGTTCCGCCTCGGCCAGCGCCCCCGCCGCGGACGCAGGATCGTCCTCGACGGCGAGGCGGGCGCTCGCTACGTGCAGCTGCGACACCACCAGGGTGTGCGCTATGACGTCGTGCAGTTCGCGGGCGATCCGATTGCGCTCCTCGGCGCGGGCGCTCTCGGCGAGGCCGGCCTGCGCGGCGCGCAGCTGGGTCACGAGCTCGCGCTCATGACGTACCAGCAGCATGAGCAACACGGTGAACGTCGTACCGGCCATCCATGCTGCCCATCCCGGATCATGCTGCACCCATAGCCATTCGGCGCCGAACAGCGCCAGGGCTGCGACCCAGTACAGGGCCGCGACCCATATGCCCCCGGCGAGAGCGCACCACCCGGCGATCACGCAGATCGCGAACCAGCCGACGTTCGCCGATGCCCCCGTGCAGAGCACGGTGATGCCGACCGTGGCGACGCCGGCCCCGGTCAGCAACGGCACCAAGCCGGGACGCGACATCAGGTCCCCGCCGGCGAGCGTGAGCGCTACGCCGGCCACGATCACCGGCACGCCGGCGGAAATCCCCTGCACCGTCGCGATGACGGTGAACAGCGCGAGCACGCCGAGCCCGACCCACCGGGATGGGCCGGGTAGCAACTCGGCACGAGCCACGTCGCGGATGGTACGGCTCACAGCGCCGCGCGGCGGGCCGCGACAGCGGTGGCCAGCACAGCCAGCAGCGACACGACGATCAGCGACGGGGTGGCGGTCCCGATGCCGAGCCACGGCTCGCGGATCGCCTTGGTGACCTGGGTCAGCGGCAGCACGTCGGCGACGTCGCGCAGCGCCGAACCCATGACCTTCGGCGGCGGGCCGCCCGAGCCGAGCAGGAATGACGGGAAGAACAGCAGCAGGCCCACCGCCTGCGCCGCCCGCGCAGATGGGAGCAGCGACCCGAGCAGCACGCCGCCGCTCACGAACGCGACCGCGCCCACCGCGATGCCGAGAGCGACCCGCCACGGCACGTGTACGGACGGGATGCCGTACACGGGCGCGGCCACGACGAGCAGGATTACGGCGGCCACCGCCGTCACGAGCAGCCCGACGATGAACTGTGCCGCCGCGAACGAGAATCGCGGGAATCCCGATGCGAGGAACCGGCGCAGCACTCCTCGCTCGCGGTAGGACGCGAGGTGCACCGGCAGCATGATCAGCCCGGTCGCGGCGATCACGACGGTGAAGTAGGAGGCGACGTACCACTGCGATGGGCGCGCGCCGGCGAAATCGGGATCGGGGTCGGTGCCGAACGAGCCGCCGATGATCAACATAGTGACGATCGGGAATGCGAAGACGAACGTCAACACCAGCGGGTCGCGGACCATCAACTTCAGCTCTGCCCGTACCAGCCGGCCGACCGCAGTGCCGCGTGCCCGCTCAGGGTGCCGCTCGGTCCGCGCCTCGGCGCCTCGTTCCTGCAATGCTTGCTCGCTCATGCCGCCGCTCCTTCCAACAGTCGCAACAATGCGGATTCCAGGTCAGGGACATCTACGGTGAGGTCGTCCGGGACAGCACCCCGGCGCACCAGTTCGGCGCCGACGTACGCGATCACGCGGCGGTCACCGCGGACCTCGACACGCTCACCGACCCGTTGCACCGACTGCACGCCGTCCAGCGCGCACAGCTCGGCCAGGGTCGCGTCGGCGACGCTCCAGCTGAACCGGACGGTGGCCCATTTCGCGTGCCGGCTGACGAGGTCGGCCGGCGGGCCGGCGTCGAGCACCTGGCCGGAGCGCATCGCGATCACTCGGTCGCACAACGCCTCCGCCTCGTCGAGCTCGTGTGTCACGAGCACGACGGTGGCGCCCTCGTCGCGCAGCTGCCCGATCGCGGCCCACACGTTGCGGCGCGCCGCCGGGTCGAGGCCTTGCGTCAGCTCGTCGAGGAACACCACCTGCGGACGGTTGAGCACCGCCAGCACCAGGAACAGCCGCTGCCGCTCTCCGCCGCTCAGCGACGCGAACGCCGAGTTGCGCCGCTCGATGAGCCCGAACCGTTCGAGCAGCTCGCCGGCGTCACGTGCGCGCGGCGTCCGGAACAGTTCGACGGCCTCGCGGACCCTGATGCGGTCCGGCAGTGCCGAGTCCTGGAGCTGGCTGCCGATCAGCGGGCGCAGCCGGTCGGCCTGAGTCGTCGGGTCGTAGCCCAGGACGCGCAGCACGCCGCTGTCCGGGTGGCGCAGCCCCTGTAGGCACTCGACGGTCGTCGTTTTGCCGGCGCCGTTCGCACCGATCAGCCCTACGACCTCGCCTTGCTCGACGTCGAGGTCGACGCCATCGACCACTGTTCGTCCGCCGTACCGCTTGCGCAGGTCGCGGGCCATCACCACGGTCTGGTTTCTCATACTGCGATGCTCTGCCGCGGCAGGTGCCCGACACATCGCCGCCGAGGTAGATTCC
>JBPYES010000581.1:0-11574 GCA_051984825.1 Jatrophihabitantaceae bacterium | reverse complement strand
TGGGTGCGCGAGGCAAGGGCACGAATCGTGGTGATCTTCGAAGGGCGCGATGCCGCGGGGAAGGGCAGCACGATCAAGCGCGTTACGCAGTACCTCAGCCCTCGGGTGGCGCGCATCGTCGCGCTGCCGACTCCGACCGAGCGGCAGCGCACGGAGTGGTACTTCCAGCGCTACGTCGAGCATCTGCCGGCGGCCGGTGAGATCGTGCTCATGGACCGCTCCTGGTACAACCGCGCCGGGGTCGAGCACGTGATGGGCTTCTGCACGTTCGAGGAGTTCCGCCGTTTCCTGGCTCAGTGTCCGGTGTTCGAGCGGTTGCTCGTCGACGACGGGATCCTGCTGCGCAAGTACTGGTTCTCCGTCAGCGATCACGAGCAAGAGCGGCGATTCCGCTCCCGCCTCGAGGATCCGATGCGCCGTTGGAAGCTTTCGGCGATGGATCTCGAGTCGATCCGCCGCTGGGAGGACTACTCCCGGGCCAAGGACGAGATGTTCGTGCACACCGACACCACCGACTCGCCCTGGTACGTCGTGGAGGCGGAGGACAAACGCCGCGCCCGCATCAACATGATCGCCCATCTGCTGTCGACGGTCCCGTATTACGAGGTACAGCGAACGCCGCTCGAACTGCCGCCCCGACCGTCCGCGCCGAGTTATGTCCGCCCCCCGCGGGAGCTATACCGGTCCGTGCCCGATCACGCCGCCGCGCTCGGCTAAACCCACCCGCCGGGATACACGCTGATCCCGGCAGCTGTCGCTGGACCGTTGCGTAGGACCTTTGCCCCTGACGCGACCGGCCCGGCTGGCGCATCGTCGAGGCGAGGACGACGCGGAAGCTGCGATCACGATGACCTCTTCGATGCTCAACGGCCAGGTGCAGGCGCTTCGTCGGGCGGCGGTGCGCGCGACGCTGGCGCCGTCGGTGCACAACACCCAGCCGTGGCGCTTCGTCATCGGCAAGGGTGTCCTGGAGATCCATGCCGACTGGACTCGCAAGCTGCACGTAGTCGATCCGACGGGCCGGCAGCTGCTGATCAGCTGTGGCTGTGCGCTATTCAACGCGCGGGTCGCGCTGGCCGCCGCCGGGTACGACGGGACTACCGACCGCTCGCCCGACCCGATCGAGCCGGGCCCGATAGCCCTGGTGAGCCTGCCGAACCAGCCCGCCGAGCGGGTGTCGCTGGGCCGGTTGGACGCGGTGATCGAGCAGCGCCAATCCAACCGGCGCCGCTTCACCGACGAGCCGACACCGCGCGACGTGCTAGACGCCTTAGGCGCTGCCGCGGCAGCGGCAGCGGAGGATGCGCAGCTGATCGAGATCGGCAGGCCGGAGCACCGTTCGGCAGCGGCCCGGTTGAGCCAGGAGGCAGACCAGCAGGAGAGTGCGAACCCCGCCTACCGCGCCGAACTGCGTGCCTGGACCACTGCCGACCCGTCGCGCCGCGATGGTGTCGCGGCCATGGCCGTCCCGCACGCAGACGGCGGTTCGGGCGACGACATTCCGATCCGTGACTTCGACACCCATGGTCTGGGCTGGCTACCCACCATGACGCAGTCGAGCATGAACCAATGCCTATTGCTGCTGGGAACCTTGCAGGATCAGCCAGCGGCCTGGCTGCGTGCGGGCGAAGCGCTGGAGCGGGTCTTGCTGGAGGCCGCATTGCGCGGGTTCGTCGCGAGCCTATTTACGCAAGTTGTCGAGGTGCCGCGCATCCGGCAGCTGCTGCGCGCCGAACTCGATGCGGCGATCAACCCGCACGTGCTGCTGCGCGTCGGCCGGGCGCCGAAGACGCCGGCTTCACGGCGGCGCCCTCTTGCCGACGTGATTACCGAGTCAGGATGAGCCGACCCGGTTGATGACGTGTTGTGACCATCAGCGACACCACCTCGGTGCGAGTGACCCATTTCAGTCGCGTGGACACCGTGCGAGGCTGTGGGCCGAGTGCACCGTGGGGGTGCTGGGGACGCGGGTAGGCCCAACCCTTGGCTGGATCGATGCGACGGTGTCGCCTATCCGCGGCTGTTGGACGGCTTGGCTTTCGGGGCGAGAGGGAGCGGGGGGAGCGTTGATGAATCCGTCATCGCCGGGGTGCGACTGGACCAGGCTCGCTCAGACCTTCGGATGATCGGCTGACGCCGTGGTGACCGACGCTGCGCCGGAGATCGCCGGCCGAGGTGGTGGCCTTCTGTCGTTTGTTCCGGGCTGGGCAATGGTCCGGTCGTATCAGCGTCGGTGGCTGGCGAAGGATGTGGTCGCCGGACTAGTGCTGTCGGCGTTGCTCGTTCCCCAGGGCATGGCCTACGCGCAGCTTGCGGGCCTTCCGCCGATCACCGGCCTGTACACGTCGATCCTGTGCCTGCTCGCGTACGCGGTCTTCGGTCCCTCGCGTGTGTTGGTACTCGGCCCTGACTCGGCATTGGGCCCGATGATCGCAGCTACGGTGACCCCGCTCATCGCCGCCGGCGGTGATCCGGCGAAGGCGGTCGCGCTGGCCTCTCTTTTGGCGATCCTCGTCGGCGTAATCATGGTTCTTGCCGGGCTGGCCAAGGTCGGGTTCGTGGCCGACCTGCTGTCCAAGCCAACGCAGATCGGCTACATGAGCGGTCTGGCCGTCACCATCGTGGTAGGTCAGTTGCCGAAACTGTTCGGGTTCTCTCTGGACACGAACGGGCTGATATCAGAGATGTCGGGCTTCGTGACCCATCTGGCCGACGACGCGAACACAACGGCCGCGATCATTGGCGTGTCATCGCTGGCGGGGATTTTGGTGCTTCAGCGGCTCATGCCGAAGGTTCCCGCGGTCCTCGTCGCCGTGGTGCTGGCGTCGGTGGCAGTCAACGTCTTCGACTTGAAATCACACGGTGTCGACACCATCGGCGTACTGCCGCGAGGCTTTCCCCCATTCACTATCCCGACTGTCGCATGGTCTGACGTGCCGCCGCTGTTTGTCGGGGCGCTCGCGATCGCGGTGGTTGCGCTGGCCGACACCATGTCGACCGCGTCCGCGTTCGCGTCCA
This sequence comes from Jatrophihabitantaceae bacterium, assembly GCA_051984825.1. Classification (GTDB taxonomy): domain Bacteria; phylum Actinomycetota; class Actinomycetes; order Mycobacteriales; family Jatrophihabitantaceae; genus DASXRA01. Next base: position 8,556 of record JBPYES010000581.1, on the reverse strand, counting down.
AGCACGCCGAACGGGTGCGGGGCAACCAGGAGATGATCGGTATCGGAGCGGCGAGCATATCCGCTGGCCTGTTTCAAGGCTTCCCGGTGAGTACCAGCGGCTCACGCACCGCCGTCGCAGATCAGGCCGGGTCAAAGTCGCAGCTCACCGGCGTGGTGGGGGCGATAGTGATCACGCTGGTGATCGTGGTCTTCCCGTCGCTGATGCAATATGTGCCGCAACCGACCCTTGCAGCGATCGTCATCGTGGCCGCGTTCTCGTTGGTCGACGTGAGAGCGACCCATCGGCTGTGGCGGCAGCGACGGATCGAGTTCATGCTGTCGATCGCTGCCCTGCTTGCCGTGGCGCTGCTCGGCGTCCTCCCGGGCATCCTCATTGCCGTGGGGCTGTCGATCCTCAACGTGTTCCGGCGTGTCTGGTGGCCCCATCAGGCCGAGCTCGGCCGAGTCGAAGGCATCGCGGGCCTGCACGACACCGAGATGCATCCTGACGCTGAGCTGCTGCCCGGTCTGGTGGTCTATCGATTCGACGCTCCGCTGATCTTTGCCAATGCTCGGACCTTCGGCGAACAAATCCGGGCGATCGCCGAGCGCCGACCGGGTCTCACGTGGATCGTGATTGCAGCAGAGCCGATAACCGATGTCGACACCACGGCGTCAGACATGCTTGCGGAATTAGACATCTGGCTGAACGAACGCGGCGTCTCACTGATCTTCGCGGAGATGAAGGACCCAGTTCGCGAGAAGATCGAGCGCTATGAACTCACGCGCACGATCGGCCCTAACCACTTCTTCCCGACGATCGGTGCCGCCGTGAGAACGTACATGAGCGAGACGGGCGCCACCTGGCAACCTCCCGACGCCGGATCCTCGCCTAATGAGCCGGTCGCGACTTAGATGGCCCCTACCCCAGTACTGGTGTAGCCCGGTAAGTGGTGCCTTTCCGCATAGCTCTGCCGGACCGTTCGGCCGTACCTCAACGCCGCGGTGCAGGCGCGGCCGAACGCGCATGGGCGGCCATTGATGATTTCTATGACATTCGCGAGGAGAAAGGGAGGTAAGCTCACGCCCGTATCCGACACAGCTCGAAGCTGAAGCATCGATGCTGCACGGTCCAGCGGCGTCACTCGATTAGAGCGGGAAGAGATCGAGGCTGAGCCCGGGTGGTGATCCCGCCGCCATATCGCATTAGCAGGATGGTGCAGGCCGGTGACGGCGGTGTCTCCGAGCGCTTTCCCAGGCGAGGTCGCGTACCTGTCCGGAGGAGAGCCCACAAGCGCGACGTGCGGGATTAGCGCTAACACGCCGACCACCGCGGTACGGCGGTGCCACACCGCAACCCGGTCGAGCCCGGGGACGCGCTAACACCCACAGCGCTGGGTAGGCGACCGCAACCGTCAACGAGCACCACCACCACCACCACCCGGCACGACGCGACCCCGCGACCGGCGAGCGGTCTGCGACGGGGTGCCGGGCGATCCGGCAGCTACGTCATGAGGGAAATCCTCGATGGACATGGCGTCACGTCCTTTGCCTCGTTCGGCTCCCCAACCGACAGATCGACGCTGGTCCCGCCGGTCGCGGTGGCCAAGTAGTGCACGCCGGCTGAGCTCGCTCTCAATCTGCTCAGCGTTCGGCTGGTACTTCGTTGGTTGAGAGCGAACGTAGAGGCTGGTGTGGCAGCGTCCCGCGCCGTGCCAGTGACCGGGGGAAGCGAACGGCCGAATCGGCATGCGGGCCGGTCGGCGGCTGTATCGGCGAAGCACGCAGTGACCCGGCCGGGTGGTGCGTGGCATGCAGTCAATCGCGATCCGGTGGCCTCCGGTGTGGATGGGAATGCGCGGCTCACCGGCCTGAACGGGATGTTGCTGTTGGTCCTGCTCGCCGTGGAGGGGGCCACGATTCTGCGGATTCGACAGCTGATCAGCGTGCACGTCTACGTTGGCGTGGTGCTGGTCGGGCCTGTGCTGTTTAAGACAGCCAGCACCGGTTACCGGGTCGTTCGCTACTACACGGGTGCGCAACCGTATCGGCAGAAGGGGCCGCCGCAGCCGCTGTTGCGAGTTCTGGGCCCGCTCGTCATCCTGACCACGTTCGCGGTGCTGGGCACCGGCATTGGCCTGCTCGCGGTGCACCCCGGTCAAGCCGGATTGTTGTTGACCGCTCACAAGGCGAGCTTCGTGGTGTGGTTCGCCGTGATGACAATCCACGTGCTAGCCCACATGCGTGGGGCAACGGTGGACTCGTGGCGCGACCTGCATGCCTCGTCCGGCGACTCGGTCGCCCGGCGGCGCCGAGCTCGGATGGCGGTTACCGTGCTGGCCCTGATCGCGGGTGTCGCCGCCGCGACAGCGATCATGCCGGCGGCCACCCCGTGGACCAAGGACACGGCGAGCTTCCGAGACCGCTGACTCCCCGCGGTCAGGTAGGCGACTCAGGCGGCGCCGTTACGTCAGCCGACTGCCTGCCCGAAGAGGTGTCCGACCGCGTAGGTGAACAGGAGTCCTGCTGCGCCGCCGATTACGACTCGGGTTACGGCAAGCCGGACGCTGCTCCCGCCGAGCCGGGCGCTGAGGGCGCCGGCGAGGGCGAGCGCGATGAGGACGGCGATGATCGTGACCGGGACCCGCCAGGGTGGGTTCGGTAGCAGGATGGCGACCAGTGGCAGCACGGCGCCCAGGACGAAGGCGATCGCCGAGGCGCCGGCCGCATGCCACGGATTGACAATGTCGCTCGGGTTGATGTGCAGCTCCGCCTCGGCGTGCGCGGCGAAGGGGTCGTGGGCGGTGAGCTCGGCGGCGACCAGTTCGGCGGTGCGGCGGGTCAGGCCCTTGCCTTCGTAAATGGCAGTGAGCTCGTCGAGTTCGGCGTCGGGATCGCTAGCGAGTTCCTCGCGTTCCTTGGCGAGCAGCGCTCGCTCGCTGTCGCGCTGGCTGCTGACGGAAACGTATTCGCCCAGCGACATCGACACTGCGCCGGCGACGAGCCCGGCCAGACCCGCCGTGAAGATCGGGCCGCGGTCCGGGCTGGCGCCCGCCACGCCGACCACGATGCCGGCAACAGAGACGATCCCGTCGTTGGCGCCGAGCACGCCGGCACGCAGCCAGTTGAGCCGTCCGGCGATGCCGGCGGCGTGGGATTCGCTGGGGTGCGGTGCGGGGACGGCGGTCATCGGTTTCTCCACGATCGGGAATCGGCTTGTCGGCTCGGGCAGCGTCCGGTCCGGCGACCGCATACGCGGACCGTTGTACTCGCGCCGGCGCGACCTCGCACGGGCCGGCTCCCTGGCGAGGCCGCTCCATATAGGTCGCGAGGCCCCGTCAGGACCGCCACGCACTAAGGCGGCGCACCAGGTACTGAGATGTTGCTGAGAAGGAGCCAGTCAACGATCGACGGTGAAGTGAGGAGAGCTCTGTCGCGAGGAGAGGAGCGCAGTGGTGAGTGGCAGGCCGCGCGGTGGGCTCAGCGGCAACGCGGGGCTCAGCCGGGCCTTCGCCGCGGGCTCTGCACTCGCTTTTGGCACCATCGCGGTTACCGGCATCTTCGTGGCGAAGATCCCCGACTCGGTTCTCAGCCGGGCAAGCGCACATCCCCGTAAGCCGCTTGCCGTGCCGCGCGAACTGGCCGACCAGGCCGTTTCGTGACGGTGCCCGCAGTCGCGGCCCGCCCGGTCGCCGGGTACCGTGCCCGCCGACTGTTCACCGCAGGCGGGCGGCTGCCGTGGTGGCTCGTGCCGAGCTCACTGGTGCTCGTCGCCGCGGCGGCGGTGGCCAGTGCGGCCAGCGTCGACGGCGACTCGGGCCGCGACCTGCTCGGCCTGGGTCGCTCCGTGGGCGCCGACCTGCTGCGGCTACGCTGGCAGTTCGTCGTGATCGTCGTCGGCCTCGCCGGACTGCACTACGTCGCTACAGCAGTGGCAGCGCGCGCGGCCAGCGGCGCGCAGTTGCCGTTCGGTGAGATCCTGCTCGTCCAGCTCGCGGCGTCCGCTGCAAACCGATTGACGCCGGCGGGTCTCGGTGGCTCGGCCGTCACCACGCGGTACTTCACCCGCCGCGGGCTCAACCTGGCCACGGCGGTGGGCGCGATCGCGATGCTGACTGTGCTCGGCGCGGTGGCCGATCTGGGCGTGCTCGCCGCACTCGTGCTTATCGGGCGCTGGCTCGGCGCGAACGGCGCGCCCCACGAGGTGACCGCACTCATCGGCAAGGTGACCGCACTCGTGGCACCGTTGCAATCGCCATGGACCTGGCTCGCCGTCGCCGTTGCAGTTGCGGCGGTGACCGGTGTCCGAGCGTGGCGGCATTCCGGCGGCCATCACCTATGGAGCAGCTTCTGCCGCCCGATCCGACAGCTGGTACGGCGCCCCTCGGCGCTCGGCGTGCTGCTGGTCGCCTCAGGCTCGACGACGCTGATCCTCGCATTCGCATTTGCCGCGAGCACCGCGATGGTGCCCGGTTCCCATTCGAGCGTCGGGCTCGGCGCGATGCTGGTCGGGTTCATGCTGGGAGCCGCCGCGGGCGGTGCCGTTCCGGTGCCGGCAGGCCTCGGTTCTACTGAGGCGGCGCTCATCGGGGTTCTCGTCGGCGTGCACGTCGCGGCCGTTGAGGCTGTGCAGGTTGTGTTGATCTTCCGGCTGCTCACGTTCTGGCTGCCAGCGGTGGTCGGGATCCTCGCCACCCGGCAACTACGCAGGCAAGGTGCGCTGTGACGCCCGACGCTACCGGCGGTGGCGCCGGCCCTGCGCGCTGAGAGCTGCTGCAGAGGTACCGCAGATACGGTGCCACCGCACAATTCGGGTGATGGCACTCGGATCTCAACGATAAGGAGGCACTCGGTTTTGTCGAAGTCGACGCGCAGTAGTGCACGACGCCGGGCGGTGCCGGCGAGCCGGAAGCCCCCGCAACGCCGTGCTCATCCGCCGGCTTCGGCTAACCGATCGGTTACAGATTTGCTGCACCGCGTGCGGCAGGATCCGCGATGGGTCCTGCTCGTCCTACGCGCCTACCTAGCGTTCACGTTCCTGTACGCCGGGCTGTCGAAGATCGGCGGTCATAGCTTTCTCAACAGCTCGTCGCCCTCGTCGATCCACGCCACGCTGGTCGCTGTGCGTGGGCACAGCCCGATCGGTGGCCTGCTCGGACCCGTCGAGCATCACTCGTTCGCGTTCGGGCTGCTGATCGCGTTCGGCGAGATCGCGGTAGGCACCGGCATGCTGCTCGGTCTGTTCGCGCGCGTCGCCGCGCTCGGCGGCATGCTCATATCGCTCTCGCTCTTCCTCACCGTGAGCTGGAACGCAACGCCGTGGTACACGGGCGCCGACATCGTGTACCTGTTCGCGTTCACCCCCTTCTTGCTCGGTGGGGCCGGGCCGCTCTCGGCCGACGAATGGCTGGCGCTCCAGCGCGATAGAGACGACAGCCCCGGTGCGCCCGCTAACGACGTCAGCCGCCGCGTGATCGTGGCGGGTTTAGCCGCACTCGGCAGCTTGATCGCCATCGGTGCTGCCAGCCTTGCACGAAGGGGTTCGTCGCCGGGCCCTTCGGCGGCTGGAAGCACCACGGCGTCGGGCGGCCCCACGACATCTCCCACGGGCGGACCCACGACGTCCCCGACATCGCGAGCGGTTCTGCTCGCCGCGAGCAAAGTTCCCGTTGGCGGCGCGGCGCAGGCGAGCGATCCGAAGACGGGTGACCCGATGTACGTGCTGCAGTTGCAGCCCGGTGTCTTCACAGGACTCGACGCCATCTGCCCGCACCAGGGCTGCACGGTCACATTCGTCTCGAAATCTGCCGGCTTCGAGTGCCCTTGTCACCTGTCGACGTTCGATCCGTCGGGTGCTGTCACCCAGGGGCCGGCAGTCACGGGGTTGGCCAAGATCCCCGTGGCAAAATCCGGCAACCAGATCGTCCGCGCCTGACGACCGGCAATCGGACCGCGCCCGCTATGGACAGGGTCAGGGACGTTGCGCCGGCGTCTGGTTGCGCCAGATGAGGCGGTGCACGCCGAGGTGGCGGGGGAGTGATCGTAGGCCGGGGATGAACGGCAGCAGGATCAGGCCGAGGGTGAGAACTGCCATCAGGGCCCACACAAGTGCGTCCGCGTTACCGGACGTCGAGAACGGCTTGACCTGGTACCAGAAGGTGTATAGCCACATCCAGGGCTGGCCGGGGTAGTTGGCGGTCTCGTTCATCATCCCCCACTGGTCGCCGCCGAGGTGGTCGGCGCGGGCCTGGTCTTCGAGGTAGGCGCCGTCGGCGAGCAGGAGCAGCGGCTTGGTCTGGTCGGTGGCGTAGAACGTGTGCCGCGAGGTGAGCAGCCCTTCGAGGCCGCCGCTGCGGGCAAGGGTCAGAAAGCGTGCCGCGAGTACCGGGACGGGCCCGTAGTCGCCGGGCTTGACTTGGCCCGGGTTGCCGTCGGGTGCGACGGCGAGCGCGTCGGAGTAATCGCTGGCCCACTTGGTCTGCTGGTCCGTGCTCGCGCTGTGCCACGTCTGCAGGGCGAGTGTCAGAGCGGGATCGCCGGTGACGGTGCTCAGTGGTTCGATGACGAGGTCGTTGGCGCTGTCGATCGGGATACGGACGCCACCCCCGCGCTGCAGCGGCAGCGGTCCCAGTTTCTGACCGTCGCTTGCCCGGTTGTACGGCGGCCCGTAGCCGGCGCTGGTGGTGGTGCCGGCGAGTTCGCCGGCGGCGGTCGCGACGACGTCGTTCGGGTCGGCGTTGGCCCAGTCCGCAAGCGTGATCGCTTTGCGGTCCGGCGAGGAGCACACGGCGGCGAGTACCACGACGAGCGCGCCGACCACCGCCACCGCGATGGCGAATTCCTTCACCAGGTCGTAGGGGCGGGTCGGGAACAGGTGCGCGTCCGGCGTCATGTCGCGGCGACGGCGGGCCGGTTTGCTGTTGTGGCTCATCGGGGCACCTGCGTGGTATCGGCACCGTCGCTCAGAATCTGGATCGTCTTCTCGGGCAGTTCAGGCTCGGCGAGCGCTGCGGGTTCGGGTGGCTGCGCGTCAAACGGTGGCACCACGCCGTGCCGGCGGATCAGGATCACGTGCAACACCACGAGCACGCCGACGATGAGCGGCAGCAGCACGATGTGCCACAGCAGCATCTGTCCGAGGTTCAGCACATTGAACACGGCGCCGACACCGACGGAGTTGAGCCCGTCCTTGGCCTGCGTGGAGATCCATTGCGAGTCGAAGTTCGTTTGCGACAGGTATCCGGTGAACGCTGTCGCGATGGACCCGACGAAGGCGACGGCGCCGGTGATCCAGGTCAGTGCGCGCTTGCCCCGCCACGCAGCCATGAAGAACTTGCCCCATAGGTGGATCACCATGAAGACGAAGAACAACTCGGTGCTCCATAGGTGCATCGAGTTGAAGAAGTGACCGACCGACGAGGTGTGCCACCAGGCCGCTCCGCCGACAGCGAGCGCAAGACCGGAGGCGAGCACGAACAGGAACGCGGCGAGCGTGGCCACCCCGAAGACGTAGATCCACGATCGGACGTAGGCGGGCTGGCGATCCGGCAGCCACTGCCCGTCCGGCACGGTGCGCTTTATCCGGGTGCGCAGCCACACCGTCCACGTCGCCGATTGGTGTTCAGTGCTCATCACAGTCCTCCTCGCTTTCGCCGGCCTTGCCGCCCGGGAATGGGAGGACGAGGGCAAGTGTGAAGATCACCAGCATCAGCACGATGATGATGAAATTCGCCAACGAGATCTGAACCACTCCCCAGTGCAGGAAATAGGCACGCCTGGACAGCAGGCCGTGGGCACTGGGCACCGTGTTGGTCAGCGACGCGGTCAAGGTCGTACTCATCGGTGCGCCTCCGGATGCGGGTGTGCATAGAAGACGCTTGACGACCGGGGAATCGCCAGGGACGAACGTCCCGATCGGCGTCGTCGCGGGTCCCGTTCTGCCCGAGTGCGCACGCACCCGTCAGGTCGGATCGGCGATGGACGCTTACGGCTCGGGACCTTCGCCTGTATCTGGGAGCGACGCTCGCCGCATACGGTGGGGGGTATGTGAAGGGAGCTGGCGATGCGCAAGAAGGTGTTGGTGCTGGGATCGAATTTTGGCGGGCTGACCGCTGCACTGGCGGTGAAGCACGAGCTGCATGGCGATGTGAACGTCCGCGTGCTGTCGCCCAGCGAGCAGTTCGTGTTCAACCCCAGCCTGATCTGGCTGCCGTTCGCCACTCGCAAGCCTGCGGACATCACGTTCGATGTCCGCCCGGCGTTCGAGGCGCACGATATCGACTTTGTGCACGCGGCAGCGGTGGAGATTGACGCGGACGGCAAGCGTGTTCGGGCGGCCACCGGCGCGTGGTACGACTACGACTACCTGGTTGTGGCGACTGGTTACCGCAACAAGATGGACGCGTTCGCCGGGCTGGCCGACAACGCAGTCACGATCACCACGCTGACGGACGCCGTCCGTGCGGGTGAGCGCTGGCGCCGGTTCCTCAACGATCCCGGCGACGTCGTAGTGGCCGCGTCCCAGGGCGCCGGCTGTTTCGGCGCCGCCTACGAGTTCCTGTTCAACATGTCGTAC
>JBPYES010000580.1:0-6078 GCA_051984825.1 Jatrophihabitantaceae bacterium | reverse complement strand
GCGATGGCGCGCCGTACCGAGTTCGGCCGCGAACTGCTCGCCGGCCAGTGGGCAGCCGCTGAATTCGGCGCGCTCTACGCCCTGTGGGAGGCGCATGCGCCGGTGCCGTACCCGGTGCAGCTGTCCGGCACGGAAGTGATGCTGGAGTTCATCGGCGATGACGACGGCACGGCAGCACCGCGGCTCGCGCAATGTCACCCCTCGGCAGCCGAGCTTGCCGACCTGTTCGAACAGTGCCGAGAGGCGATGCGCCAGCTGGCCGAAGCCGGCTACGCGCACGGCGACTTGTCGGCATACAACATTCTGGTGCACCGGGGGCGACTCGTGCTGATCGATCTGCCCCAGGTGGTCGACCTCGTCGCCAACCCCCAGGGCCAGGAGTACCTCCGGCGCGATTGCTTCAACGTGTGCCGCTGGTTCCGGGCACGCGGCTTGGAGACCGTCGAATACGAGTACCTGTTCGGCGACCTGATGGCGGAGGCCGTCCGCAGCTGGTGACTCCCCTTTGGTCTGCGGCCGGCAGCCTCAGCCGGAGACACGCCGCGTAGCGGCGATCGCCTCGATCTCGATGAGCCAGCCTCCGTCGAAGATGTCCGTGACGATCACAGTGAGCGCCGGCCGATGGGCACCGAGCACCTCGCGGCGGACCTGGCTGTTCTGGTCCGCGTACTTGCGGTCGCTCAAGTACGTGGTGACCTTCACCAGTGCGGTCACCTCGAGGTCGGCGGCGCGCAGCACTGTGACGAGGTTGCGCCACGTCTGCCGGCACTGCGCCTCGAAGCCGAACGGCGTCACGCCCTCGCTGTCGACCGGCGTTTGCCCGCTGACGAACAGCAGACCCGTACCGGCAGGTACGGAGAATGCCTGCGCATAGCCGCCGATCGGCTTCGGCCCCTCGGGTGGGTCTATCGGGCCGACGCGCATCATGCCGCTGCCACGCGCTCGCGAAGCGCTGCGAACGTGCGCCGCCACGCGTCGTCGGTTGACACGGCGTCAAAGGTGTCAGGCCGCTCGTCGTTTGCGAAGCCGTGGGCGGCATCCGGATACGTCACCAACTCGTGCGGCACCCCGGCGGCAGTCAGCCGGTCATCGACGGCGCGCCACTCGTCCCCGGAGATCAGGAAGTCATGGCCACCGACGAAGCCCAGCACGAACGCGGTGATCTTCTCCGCCTCGTCCAGCGGCGGTGGATCCGCGAGCGGGATACCGCCGTGTAGCGTCCAGCCGCCGTAATAGGTCACCGCGAGATCGAACGGGAACCGCGTCGCGGCGAGTACCGCGACATGGCCCACGACGCTCAGGCCGACCACGGCCGTACCACCCTGGCCCGCGCGCGTCGTGGCCTCGTCGCGGGCGGCGCCCACGTCCGCGAGAACGTCGTCACGGCGCAGCCCGGTCATGAGCCGTCGCGCCTCGACACGTCCCGCGTCGTCATACCCCAGGATCGGCCGCCGCGTGTCGCGCCAGTAGAGGTCCGGCGCGACGACCGCGTAGCCGGCGCCCGCCAGCCGATCGCAGACGGCCCGGGTGTGCCCGGTGAACCCGAACATCTCCGCGCCCGCGACGACGGCTCCTAGCGGCTCGCGATCGCGTGGCACGGCCACGTACGCGTCTGGACCCCCGCCGAGCCTGATCCACTCAGTGCTGATCTGCTCGTCCATGTCGGTAAACCTAGTGCGCCCCGTCACGTTGTTGTCATATACCGGTAGAGCGCCGCCCGTAGGCTCGGTGATGACATGGGGAACTACACACTGACGACGCTCGGGGCCGCCACCGAGCTGCTGGACCTACCGTTCGAGACGCCGCTGGAGGACTGGACGGACCGGCGGCTGGTTCAGGTACCCCGCGGCCTGTCACGGCACGTCGTGCGCTTCGTCCGCGTGCATCACGACATCTACGCGCTCAAGGAAGCCAACGAGCGCTTCGTGGTGCGCGAGAGCCAGCTGCTGCACGCGCTCGGCGAGCGCAAGGTGCCGGTGGTCGAGGCGTTCGGCACGGTCCTCGACCGGCGCGACGCGGACGGCGAGCCGCTCCAGGGACTGCTGATCACCAAGCACCTGCCGTTCTCGCTGCCCTACCGTTCCCTGTTCACGGGTCGCGGGCTGCCGGATCTGCGCAGCCGGCTGCTCGATTCACTCGCGGAACTGTTCGTGCGCATTCACCTGGCCGGCTTCTACTGGGGCGACTGCTCGCTGTCCAACACGCTGTTCCGGCGCGACGCCGGAGCCCTCGCCGCATACCTGGTCGACGCCGAGACCGGCGAAGTGCACCCGCAACTCTCGCCCGGGCAGCGCGCGCACGACATGGACATCGCAACCGAGAACATCGCCGGCGAGCTGTTCGACCTGCAAGCCGCGGGCTACGCCGGCGACATCGACCCCGTGGAGACCGCAATCGCGCTCACCCCGCGGTACGAGCGACTGTGGACGGAGCTCAACAGCGACGAGGTCGTCGCACGCGACGAGAGCTACCGGATCAATCAGCGGATCAAGCGGCTCAATGCGCTCGGCTTCGACGTGTCCGAGCTGGCGATCGCGACCGAGGAGGGCGGCCGCAAGCTGCGATTCGGCACGCACGTCGTCGAGCCGGGACACCACCAGCGGCGGTTGTTCGAGCTGACTGGGCTTCGGGTCCAGGAGAACCAGGCCCGGGCGCTACTCGCCGACCTGGCCCGGTTCCGCGCGAAGTGGTCCGAAGGGGTCGGCACGGATGTACCCGAGGACCTCGCCGCGCGACGCTGGCTGGACGAGAAGTTCTACGGCACGTTGGCGCTGGTGCCTGCCGAGCTGCGCGGCAAGCTGCCCGACGCCGAGCTCTTCTTCGAGATCAACGAGCACCGGTGGTTTCTGTCCGAGGCTCAGGGCCAGGACGTGGGACGCGCGGCGGCGGTGCAGTCCTATGTGGACACCGTGTTGCGGTACCTACCCGACGCGAAGGTCGAGGTGCTCACCGGCCCGCCGACCGACGAGTTCCCTGCCGTCACGGTGTAGCTCCGCACGTTGTCCGCGTGTCGCGGCGTCCGGGCACTGCGACACACGGACAACTCGAGGAGAGGCCGGCGTGCGTCCTAAGCTCGGCTCGTGAACGACTACACCGGGAAGGTAACTGTCGGCGGGCCGGCGGACGTACGGCGGCTACCCGGTCTGACGATCGGGAAGCTGGCGGTAGGTCCTATGGACAACAACGCCTACCTGCTGCGGTGTACCGCCAGCGGTGAAGGGCTGCTCATCGATGCGGCGAACGAGGCGCGCCGGCTGCGCGAGCTGGTGCGATTCGAAGGGCCGCCCGTCTCCGCGATCCTCACCACGCACCGGCATGCCGATCACTGGCAGGCACTCCCCCAGCTTGCGGACGACGCCGGAGCCGCCATCTACGCGGGTGACGAAGACGCCGACGAGCTCCCCGTCGCGGTCGACGAGCGGCTCTCGCACGGCGACAGGATCGATGTCGGCGAGTTGACGCTCGACGTGATCGCGCTCCGCGGGCACACGCCGGGCTCTGTCGCCGTGCTGTATCGCGATCCGGCCGGTGTCCCGCACCTCTTCACCGGCGACTCGCTGTTCCCGGGCGGTCCCGGCCGGACGACCAATCCGCAGGACTTCGGCTCGCTGATGGACGACCTCGAGGAGCGCGTTTTCGGCGTGTTGCCGGACGAGACCTGGTTCTATCCCGGCCACGGCAACGACTCGACGCTTGGGACCGAGCGCCCGCACCTCAGCGAATGGCGTGACCGCGGCTGGTAGCTCATCGGCGGCTCTGGACGCACGATGGTGTGGTGAAGCTCAAGCTCGACCTGCACGACATCTATAACCGCGGCGACGAGATCGACCGCGCACTCCGGTCGATCATGGACGAGGCCATTGCCAAGAAGGCTCCGCTCGTGGAAATCATCCCGGGCAAGGGCTCGGGGCAATTGAAGAAGCGCGTGCTGCGCTTTCTCGACCGCAAGGACATCAAGGCGCTCTACCACCGGGTCGAGAAGGACTCGGACAACTTCGGCCGGGTGTTCGTCCACTTTCGCTGGAAGTAGGCAGGCGACTACCTAGCCCCACGTGAACCCCTGCGGTCACGGTCCCGTGGTACGTGGCAGGAGCGGTCTGGCTGGTGCGCGGGCGCGCTCACGGCCGCACCCCAGCCTCATTCGTGTCCAGACCCACAGGGCTGACCGAAGGAGGACGACGGTGAGACGGACAACGAAGGCGGCGCTCACACTCGCGGCAGCGGCGACAACAATTGCCACGCTCGCGGGGGTGGGGGCGGGTCCGGCGTCGGCAAAGACTTACCCGCCACCGACGCTTCGTCTGCTGTGCACGGCAGCGGCGAATAACGGCACCCTGGAGAGCACCCCGCTCCCGCAGGTATGCGTACTGCCCTCCGGGCAAACCACCGCGCCGAACACCTACTCGGCGACCATCGCGGCACGTAAGACCGGCGTCGCTGCCACCATCACCTTCGCGGTCACCGCGGGCAGTCTCCCGCCGGGCCTGACCATGCCCACCTCGGCCCCTTCCACGTCGGCGGGCGACGTGATCACCGGGAACCCCACCAAGGCCGGAACGTTCAACTTCACCATCAAGGCCAGCGCCGGGGGCCTGACCTACACGCTCGGCTACCAGATCACCATCACGGTGCAGGGCCTGCCCGACCAACTGGTATGCGACCCCGCGGTCAACGGCGGCTTCCTGGAAAACGGGGCCTGCCAGCTGCCCGACGCCATCCTCGGTCAGCCCTACCAGGGGCACCTGGCCACCAGCCACGAGGCCGGCGGAGCGCTCAGCGTGGTCGCCGGAAATCTGGAACCAGGGCTTTCGCTGCCCGCCACGTTCACCGGCTCCGGCGACGTCGTCAGCGGTACCCCCACCGCGGCGGGGGTTGCGGCCGGCAACGGCTTCACCGTGCGGGGCACCGGCGACCAGGGCCAGCCTCTGTATCAGACCTACTTCATCCAGGTGCAACCCGAGAACCAGCCGCTGACCGTAACCAACGACGGGTCAAACCTCGCCACGGGGTTTGCCGGCCAGGCGGGGTTTTTCGCGTACTTCTTCGCATCGGGTGGGGCCATGCCCTACAGCTGGTCGCTGGTCTCCGGGCACTTCCCGCCCGGTCTTAGCCTGACGACCTTCAGCGACCCGCGCGACGCCAACGACGAGCTCGTCGGGACGCCAACCACCATTGGGACCTACAACTTCACCATGCGAGTCACCGACTACAACGGAGACCAGGCGACCCAGCAATTCACCGTCACCATCGATGCGCCGCTTTCGGTCCCCACCACGACGCTGCCGTCCGGAACTGTTGGCGTGCCGTACAGCCATGACCTCGACAAGAACGCCCAAGGCGGCCTGCCGCCCTACAACTGGTTTGTCGTCAACAACATCAGTGAGCTCCCGCCCGGCCTCACCCTCGACACGACAGCGCCCGACTTCAACAACCTTTTGGACGGAACGCCGACCCAGTCCGGCACCTTCAGCTTCCCCATGCAGGTACAGGACTCATCGGACAACATCGTGAACGCGACGCTCACCGTCACCATCAATCCATAGACCCGTCGTCAGTGCGGCAGCGGGAGCCCGCTGGCCACGAGGACGATCCCGGCGACCGCGGCAACGAGCAGGGTGAGGACGACGCCACGCCGCAGCGCGAGAAGCAGGATCGCGGCGCCGCAGAGGACGGCGTACTGCCACGCCTCGGTGAGCGTGCGGGCCAGGGTGACCGCGGACCCGACGATGGCGCCGATCGCAGCCGGACCGGCGCCGTCGAGGAAGGCGCGCACCCTGGCGTCGGCGCGCAGCCGGTCGAAGCGCCGAGCGCCCAGCAGGATGAACGCGAACGACGGGCTGAACGCGACGATCGCGGCGAGCACGCCGCCGGCGAGACCGGCGGCGGCATACCCGACGACTGCGACCGTGTGCACAACCGGTCCGGGGGTGATCTGGCCGAGCGCGACCGCGTTGAGGAACTGGGCGCCCGTCATCCAGTGGTAGTGGTTCACGGCATCGGCCTGCATGAGCGGGATGATCACGAACCCGCCGCCGTATGAAAGGGCACCGACCTTGAACGCCACCCAGACAAGGGACG
>JBPYES010000579.1:0-9997 GCA_051984825.1 Jatrophihabitantaceae bacterium | reverse complement strand
GCGATACGCCGGCCGGCCGCCAGCACCTCCGCGCGGTCCGTGGCCCACGCCTGCGCGACGGATGCGAGCAGCCGCACGAACTGTGCCTTCGGGAAGAACGTCCCGGCGAAGAAGGGCTCGCCGGTTGGCGTGAGCAGGCAGGTCATCGGCCAGCCCCCCTGTCCGGTGAGGGCCGTCGTCGCCTCCATGTACACAGCGTCGATGTCCGGACGCTCCTCGCGATCGACCTTGATGTTGACGAAGTGCTCGTTCATCAGTGCGGCCACGTCGGCGTCCTCGAACGAGTCATGGGCCATGACGTGGCACCAGTGGCAGGCTGCATAGCCGACGGACAGCAGGATCGGCACGTCGCGGCGGCGCGCGTCAGCAAGCGCCGCGTCACCCCACGGCCACCAATCGACCGGGTTTTCGGCGTGTTGGCGCAGATACGGGCTGGTGGCTGTTGCCAGCTGATTGCTCACCCCTACCACTGTGGCATCGTCCTGGGCATGAGCGATGACGCTCGCCCATATGACCTTGTGCTGTTCGGTGCGACCGGGTTCGCGGGGCGCCTGACCGCCGAGTACCTGGCCCGAGCCGTCCCGCCCAGCACGAGCTGGGCGCTTGCCGGCCGCAACCGAGTCAAGCTCGAGATGGTGCGTGCCCGGCTAGGCGTGCTCTGGGCGAGCCTGCCGTTGCTGGCGGCCGACGCATCCGATACCGGATCGCTGCGTGAGCTGGCACGCAGCACCCGCGTGCTGGCCTCGACGGTCGGTCCGTACGTGCGGCACGGCGAACCACTCGTGGCGGCCTGCGCTGCCGAGGGCACCGACTACGTCGACCTCGCCGGTGAACCGGAGTTCGTCGACCGCTGCTACGTGCGTTACCACGAGCGTGCCGTTCAGACGCAGGCGCGGTTGGTGCACTGCTGCGGTTTCGACTCCCTGCCCCATGACCTGGGCGCGTACTTCACCGTCCGGCAACTGCCGGAGGGCGTGCCGCTGCGGGTGCGCGGGTTCGTGCGCGCCTCCGGCAAGATTTCCGGCGGGACGTACCAGTCGGCGATCAGCGGCCTATCGCGCATGCGTGCCACGGTGGCGGTCCATCGCGAGCGGCGCCGCATGGAGCCGCGCCCTGTCGAACGTCGCGCCCGGGCCGTCCCGGGCCGGCTGCACCGTGACCCTGACGCACAGGCCTGGGCGGTGCCGCTGCCGACGATCGACGGCCAGGTGGTGGCCAGGTCGGCACGCGCCCTCGACCGGTACGGCCCTGACTTCACGTACACCCACTACGCGGCGGTCCGGAGGCTGCCGTCGGTGCTCGGCGGGGTGGGCGCCGTTGCGGGCATCGCCGCCCTGGCACAGCTGCCGCCGACGCGACGCTGGCTGGAGCGCCGAGTTCCGGCCGGAACGGGGCCCTCGCCGGAGCGGCGCGGGCGCAGCTGGTTCACAGTGCGCTTCGTCGGAGAAGGCGGCGGCGAACGGGTGATCACCGAGGTCGCGGGCGGCGATCCCGGCTACGCCGAGTCGGCGAAGATGCTCGCCGAGTCGGCGCTCTGCCTGGCGGCGGACGCCCTGCCGCTGACGTCCGGGCAGGTCACCCCGGCAGCCGCGATGGGCGACGCCCTGATCGAGCGGCTCGTCAAGGCCGGCATCGTGTTCACCGTCCTCGACGAGGTGCCGCCCGGACCACCCGCACGCCGCCTATCGGCCTGACGTCTTGCGAGACGCCGAACGCGACGTGGCGGCCTTCGCCGACGCGGCCGCCCGCTTCACCGTTGCCTTGCGTGGCGCCACCGCCTTGACCGGCTCAGGCTTGGCGCCACTCCCCTGCTCGGCGGCCTTACGTGGCGCCGCCTTCGACCGGGGTTGGCGAGCAGCAGCAGCGGTCTTCGCCACCTGCGTGCGGGCCTTGGCCCGCGCCGGTGCGGGTGCTGCCGCGGGCGGCTGGCCGGCCACGGATCGCCCGACGGGGACGGACTCCGGCTCGTAGACCTGCTCGACAGGAACGAAATCAGTCCTCGTCCTCGTCGCTTTTCTTGCCCGCCTTGCGACCACCCGGACGCACGCCCGCCCCCCTCACGTTGACGGACTGTCCACCCAGCATGACCTCGGCGAAGTCGGCGAGCGCACCGTCGAGCTGTTGCGTGATGCGACGCTCGGAATCGTGCTGGGAGTCACGCAGCACCCGGGCGAGCTCGTTGCGGTCCGGTCGCGAATCGACACTGCGATCAATCTTGTCCACGCCGTTCTCGATGGAGCCGGACAGCGAGCCCACCCCGGCGTGAATGGTGTCCTCGACCGCCTTCACCCGGACGTGCGCCGCCTCGAGACGCTCCGCGATCTGCTCGATACGCGCTGCCAACGCGTCCAAGCGCTCCGACGGGTCGACAGCCGGGCGCGCCAAGACCTCGCCGAAGCGGCCGTGCAGGCCCGCCATCTCCGCGTCGAGGCGCTGGTGCAGGCTCGCGGACAGCTCGTCGAAACGACGGTGCACCGAGGCCGGATCGAGCTGCGCCGGAAGGTGCTCGACGGCGGCCTGCGTGCGGGCGACCGTCGCATCCGTCTCGTCCAGCCTGGCGTGCAGGTGCTGGAGCCGATCGTCGAGTCCGTCCAGGCGACCGGACACGCCTTCGAAGCGGCCGGACACACCTTCGAGGCGACCCTCCAGCGCCTCGAGAGGAGCGCCTACCCGCTCACTCAGCGCCGTTGCAGCTTCGATGACGCGGGTCAGTACCGCGTCCTGCGAGTCGATGCGGGAGAGCGTCTCATCAAGCCGCTCGGCGAGGACGCTGACCTCGGTGCGGTCAGGCAACTCGGTGAGGCGGTGCTGGATGGTGGCGACGTTCTCGTGCGTCGTCGCGACGCGGGACTGGCTCTCACGCGCGAACTCTTCGAGGGGTGCGAGCCGCGCCCTGATCTCTTCGAGCATGTCGAACACCTGGCGCTGTTCGCCGGCGTGCAGGTCCGACGCGCGTGCCAGCATCGCGCGCATCTTTTCGAACCCGACTGGGGATTGTCCGCTGGCGGTCTGGTCCACCGTGCTACTACCTCTCTTGGGGCTGGGGTCCGAACGACCGGTCGGCCCGCACGGAGAGTGACGGTGCGGGCGCGAAGGATCGCGGGGGTCGGGGGGTTAGTAAGCCCACAGCATGCACCACCTGTCGCGGCGCTACCAGAGCAGGGCACCCGCCCGCGGCGCGCCGCGTGACGCCCTCTCTCGTTGACGCCCATTCGAGAAAATCAGCGCCCCATTCCGCGGGGTCGTGCCTCCTCGGGCAGCGGTAGCCGACCGGTGCTCCCCGGTGGCCGGCCCGGCAAGTCGGCCGGAGGCTGCCGTGGCCTGGTGATCTCGGTGGTGGGCTCGGGCGGCGGCATGGCCTCCGGCGGGAGTGCTTGCGTGACGCCCGTCGTCTCAGTGACGCTCCCCCACTCCCCGCGGCGCTCGGCCTCGGGTTCGCGAGGCGGTGGCGACCAAGGCTGCGGCCACGGCGGCGGCTCCGGCTCGCGTGGCGCCCAACTGCGCTCCGGTTCGCCCATCGGACCCATGGCCTGCGTCGAGCCGAGCGCAGCGGACCAGGCAGGCCCCTCATCGCCCGGCATAGGCATCCCGGGCTCGTCGGCCTCGTCGAACCCGCGACTCGTGATGACTGCCACGATGCCGGCCACGATCCCGACGAGCAGTCCGGACATGAGGCCGAACAGCACCGTCTCTGCCGTCGGCCCGTCGAATGCGGCGTACCACCAGCGGCCCAGGTTGTCGGGGTCCCTGCGGTGGAAGATGTCGCCGTAGGCGATCATGGTGCGCCCGATCGCGGCGAGCTGGGTAAGACCGAACACGAGGCCCCACGTCCCGAGGAACACGGTGACGAAGCTGCGCTGCCCGCGTATCGGCGACACAAAAGCGAGCACGAGCAGGAACACGACGATGATCAATCCCACCACAGCGACGACCTCGCCCAGCCACAGCATGCGCTGGTGCTGTTCCGGGGTGAATCGCCAAGCGAAGCTGGTGAGCGTTGCCTTGAGCCGCTGGGTTCGCACAAGCTCATTGGTGGATTCGTGTTTGACGAGGCGGTCGAAGACCCACTGATTTCCGGCGGCCGCCAAGACGATCAGTTCGACTAGCGCCGCGCAGAGCGCGACCAGGAGTGTTGGGGCACGTCGCATTCGCCAGAGGATATGGCGAATCAGCGCCTGGGCGAAGCCCTTCGAATCACACGAACACGGGCTTGACATCAGCGGGGATCCGCCTTGTAGTCCCCCATAGACTCGAGCCATGACGAGCCCCGGTGACACCCAGCCCCAAGCGTCACATGATCAGCCGATGTCGGAGGAGCTGCGCACCGCCATCGCGCAAGACTGGGATCCGGCACCAGCTATGCCCCATCCCGCTCGTACAGACGGGATTCCCTATGCCGCGCGGCGGCGTACGGCGCTGTCAGCGGCATTCCCCGGCCAGCTCGTCGTCGTGCCGGCAGGTGCGCCGAAGGTGCGTGCGAACGACACGTATTACCCGTTCCGCGCAGCCAGTTCGTTCACGTGGCTAACGGGCGAAACGGTCGAGAGTGCCGTGCTCGTCATGACGCCGACGTCGAGGGGCCATGACAGCGTGCTGTACGTCATCGACTACGCGCCGCCGGGGCAGCTCGAGTACTTCACCGATCGTGCGCACGGCGCGCTGTGGGTCGGCAATGCCCCGTCTCCGGCCGAGACAGCCGAGGTACTCGGTATCACAACCCGGTCGCGCGGCGATCTCTCGACGGACGTCGCGGCGTGGCGCGACCATGACTGCGCGGTGCTGACCGGATTCGACGCTGATGTCGACGCACTGTTCCCGCGTGCTGACGGCAAGAAGCTGGGCGAGGTACTCGACGAGCTGCGCCTGACCAAGGACGAGTGGGAGATCGCCCGGCTGAGGGCGGCCTGCGACGCGACCGCGCTGGGCTTCGCCGACGTGGCTCGCGAGCTGCCGGTGCTGCTTCAGCGCGGAGGTGAGCGCGGCGAGCGGTGGCTGGAGGGAACGTTCTGGCGCCGCGCGCGGCTCGAGGGCAACGAGGTCGGCTACACGTCGATCGTCGGCGCCGGGGTACACGGCACAACGCTGCACTGGTGGCGCAACAACGGCCGCGTCGAGGCCGGCCAATTGCTGCTCGCCGACATGGGCGTCGAGACCCCCGAGCTGTACACCGCCGACGTCACCCGCACCATGCCGGTCAGCGGCGAATGGACGCCGGAGCAGCTGCGCGTCTACCGGGCCGTCTATGACGCCCAGAGCGCCGGCATCGCTGAGGTGAAGGCGGGTGCCGACTTCCTCGCCGCGCACAACGCAGCCATGTGGGTGCTGGCTGACCACCTGCACTCGTGGGGCGTCCTGCCCGTCACTGCTGACGTCTCGTGCGCAGACGATCCGGAGCGTCCTGGCGCCGGGCTGCACCGCCGCTACACACTGCATGGCGTGTCACACATGCTCGGCATCGACGTCCACGACTGCGCGCTCGCCCGCGAGGAGATGTACAAGAAGGGTCCACTGGGCGCGGGGTACGTGCTCACCGTCGAGCCCGGCCTGTACTTCCAGGTGAACGACCGCACCCTGCCCGCATCGCTCCGCGGGCTCGCCGTGCGCATCGAGGACGACATCCTGGTGACGGACGGCGCGCCGGTGAACCTGTCCGGATCGCTGCCGCGCGATCCCGATGAGGTCGTCGCGTGGATGGCCGAGGTGCAGGCGACGCCCGCTGTGCCGTGAACAGCACGGGCGATCTCGAGCTCCCGCCCGGCCGCGGCCTGCCTGACGGACTGACCATTCCGGCGGACGAACTGGTCGAGCGGTTCAGCCGCTCGTCCGGACCGGGCGGCCAGTCGGTGAACACGACGGACAGCCGGGTCGAACTGACATGGGACGTCGCCGGATCGGCAGCGCTCAGCGAGTCACAACGCGCCCGGTTGCTGGCCCGCCTGAGCGGGCGGCTCCACAACGGAGTCCTCACCGTCGCCGCGTCCGAGCATCGCGCCCAACTGCGCAACCGCGTCGCTGCTCGGGAGCGGCTGGCCGCGTTGGTCACTGCCGCGCTCGTGCCGCAACGGCCGCGGCGGCCGACCCGTCCCTCGCAAGCAGCCCGACAGGCACGGCTCGATGCGAAGCGACGGCGCAGCCAACTCAAGGCGTCACGCAGCAGAGTCGAACCCGGCTGAGTGGCTAGTCCGACCAGTTCACGCTGACATCGCCGACACCACGGACGGCTGCCACCCGATGCGCCTCTTCGTCGACCGCACGCCGGATCGGGGGCGGGAGCGGCGCGAAAGCATCAACCGTGATGTCCAAGCGCGTCTTCGCCGACTTCGGTCGCCACGTGCCGACCACCTCACCGTCGACGAACAGCACGCCGGGCCGGCCCAGGATCGGCCAGAGCGCCTTCTGGACGGCCCGGTCGGGGACGATCAAGTCCCGGTCGCGAGCTTGCAGGTACGGATCGAACGGCCCGAGCAGCCGGGTAACCCGCGGCGGCCGTGCCCGCTTCGCAGCGGCCACCGCCTCAATTGGCAGCCAGGCTGTACGTCCGTCGACGGTGACCTGTTCCAGATCGTCAGGCCACAGCTTCGTCAGGTCGGCGCGGCGGGCGTCGAGGTAGCCGGCGACATCGGCCGGGGTAGCCGGGCCGAGCAGCGTGAGGTAGCTGCGGATGAGTCGCCGCACGCCGTCCGGGTCCACGCTGCTGGTGCGTGGCGCGCCGTCGCGCGGCACGAGGACAGGCGGCGCGGTGCCGGGCTCGAGCTCGAGGCCGGCCGGCAGGCTCGCGAGCCGGAACAGTCCCTCGAATATGTGCGTCGCCTGGCAGCCACGGCAGTAACGGTGCAGGGCGGGTTCTGTCGCCGCCGTGACCGCCGTGCTCACCGCCCCCTTGCCTGTCGGGGCGCGGACGACACGCCGCATGGCCTCGACAACGGCCCCGAACCCGGAAAGCCCGCCGATGCCGGCCTTGCGCATGCTGGCCGAGGCATCCAGCCGGGACAGCGCGTCGGCGTCCGACAGCGGCCATAGCGCCCCGGCGAGCCAGTCGAGGTCAGGACGCCGGTGCAGGTGCGGTGCGCCGCGCAACGTCCATGCCAGGGCCAGCGAAGTGCCATCGGGCAGTGCCGGCACTCGTGCGTCGAGGGCGAGCGCGGCGGAGCCGGCGCTGTCCTGCACGCCGATGTCGAGCACGCTCAGGTCGTCGACGGACGACTGCTCGCGCAGCAACCCTTGCGTGGCTACCCGGTAGCCGATTACCTGCGCTCGGGTCAGCTCTATCAATGCACCGCGGGATTGTCGAAGGCGTACGAGATCGTGACCGGATAGGTCGTGCCGTCGGCTCGGATCATTGCGGTGAGCCGGGACTCCGCCGCGTGTTGCCGTTCATCGAGCCGTTCGTGGAGCCGTTCGTCGACGGGCGCGGCGGCGGCGCGGCCGGTTGTTCGGTACGTAGCTCGGACGGCGGCTCCTGGGGCAGCTCGCTGGGGAAGTCCTCGCGCACCTTCCGGAGGTGCTTGGTCATCGACCGGAACAGGAAGTAGCACGCGGTGCACAGCAGCAGGATGACCAGCAGCGCGATCGGGCCGGCCTTCGCGCCTTCGCCGGTCGGAGCGGCCAATTGCGCGAGCATCAAGCGATTGCCTTCTCTCGTACGCCGGCGAACAGGTCGTCCTCCGGAACGGAGGTCTCGACGAGCGAGCGGGCCAGTTCGAAGTCCTCGGTCGGCCACGCCTCACGCTGGACGTCGAGCGGCACCTTGAAGAACCAGCCGTCCGGATCGACCTGGGTAGCGTGCGCGATCAGCGCCGCATCCCGCCGCTCGAACCACTCGGCGCAATGTACCTGCGTCGTGATGTTCGGCTCGCGGCGCTTCCAGTCGGTTTCCGCCCAGCGCTTCATGACTTCCTCGTACGGCGATTCCAGGCCCCGCTCCAGCATGGCGCTGTGCAGCGCTGTCATCCGTTCGCGGCTCCACCCTACGTCGTAGTACAGCTTCAAGGGTTGCCACGGGTCGCCCGCATCGGGGTAGGCGTCCCCGTCGGGCGCCGCGTCGAAGGCAGCAACGCTGATCTTGTGACACATGATGTGGTCGGGATGCGGGTAGCCGCCGTTCTCGTCGTACGTGGTGATCACGTGCGGGCGGAACTCGCGGATCTGCGCCACAAGCGGCTCGGCGGCCAGCTCGACCGGCTGCAGTCCGAAGCAACCCTCGGGCAGCGGCGGCAGCGGATCGCCCTCCGGCAGTCCCGAGTCGACAAAGCCCAGCCAGGCCTGGCGCACGCCGAGGATCTCACGGGCGCGGCGCATCTCGGCCTGGCGGATCTGCGAGATGTTCTCCTCGATGTCGGCGCGGCCCTGTAGCGCCGGGTTGAGGATGCTCCCCCGCTCACCGCCGGTACACGTGACCACCAGGACGTCGACGCCTTGGTCGACATAGCGCGCCATCGTCGCGGCGCCCTTGCTTGATTCGTCGTCCGGATGGGCGTGCACTGCCATCAACCGCAGCGCGTCCTCGCGTTGGTTCACGGGCTCCATTCTTACGGACCAGACGGCACGGTTTATTCACCGGTCGTGCTGCTGGATGAACGTGGTGACGTCCCGCGTGAGCGCCGGGCTCGCCAGCAGCGTGGTGCCGTGGGCCGCACCCGGCACGATCATCAGCTGCTTCGCAGTCGCCGGCGCGACCTTGTAGAACGTCCGCGTTGCGCTCGCGGCCCCGTACGCGTCGTCCGCGGCGCTCGCGTAGAACGTCGGGACGGCGAGCTTGCGGGCGTACGGCGCGACCGGCACACCCTGCAGTGCGTCTTCCGCCGACAGGCTCACCACTGCCTGCACGCGGAGAGTCGTGCCTACGACGATCGATGCCTTCGCGCCCTCGGATGCGCCGACCAATGCAATCGCGTGGGTGCCGTGAGCGCGCAGGTACCCGGTCACGTGCGCGAGATCGTCTCGGGGCGCCAGCGCGTAGTCGTAGAGAGCGACGCGGAACCCGTCGGCGGCTAGCATGCGCGCGTAGGGCAGCCACGAGCACAGGTCCTTGTCGCTCTCGTCGGAGAAGACGACGGCGCGATCACCCGAGCCGGCCACGGCGATGTCCAGCACCGGGCTCGTGCCCGGCACGCCGACCACGGTGGTGTGCGTGCCGTTGAGACACGGCCATGGCGACGACGACGGGGTGGATCGGGCGTCCGTGCTGGATGCGCAGCCCGCGAGGAGCGCCGTGAACGCAAGGCTCACGCCAATGATGTATGTCGAGATCGACATAGTCGTACTCTACCGGCTGTGGCGGCGTCGACGCTCGGGTACGCGTTGCTCGGCCTGCTCGCCCGGAAGCCCCGCACCGGATACGAGCTCAGCCAGGCTCTGCGCCGGCCGATCGGCTATTTCTGGACGGCCAGCCACAGCCAGGTGTACCCGGAACTGGCGCGGCTGGAGGCGGCGCGTTACATCGGCCACACCGTCATCGACGGTCCAGGGCCCCGCGACACGAAGCGGTACACAATCACCACCGCCGGACGCCACGCCCTTGCGGACTGGGCAGGAACGCCTGCCACACCGGCGCCGGACCGCGACGAGTTCCTGCTGAAGGTCTACTCGCTGTGGCTGGTCGAGCCGGCCCGCGCGCAAGCGCTCATCGCCGAGCAGCTCGCCCGGCACGAGGCACAGCTCACTCACTACGAACAGCTCGAGCGCGACATGCGAGACGAGTACGGGACAACCCTCTCCGACCCGAGCACTCCGGAGTTCAGCTCCTACGCCACATTGCGCCGTGGCCTGTCGTTCGAGCGCCATGCCCGTGACTGGTGCGCCTGGCTTGCCGACCAGCTGCGCTGAGCGGCATCGTGCGACACGATGATCAGAACGTCTTCGCGGAACCAGGGGCCGAGATGTTACGTTCGACGTTCGTCTGTCCGCAGCAGTAGGAGTAGCTCGTGTCTTCCACCGACAGTGTCAACAGCGCCCCGACGGTCACCTGGCTGACCCAGGAGGCCTACGACCGCCTGTC
>JBPYES010000578.1:0-5893 GCA_051984825.1 Jatrophihabitantaceae bacterium | reverse complement strand
GGCGTCTCCTTCGACGAAGCGGCCGCGGCACGCTACCCGTATCAGCGGCGCTACCTGCCCGTGACCCGGCTGCGCGACGGCTCGGTGCACGACTGGTGATCCTCGACGACGTCGTGGCCCGGCGCGTCCTGCCCGTGGTGGTGCTGGGCTCCGCCGCCGCGGCCGAGCGGCTCGGCGACGCGCTCGTCGCGGGCGGGCTGCCGGTCGCCGAGGTCACGTTCCGCACGCCGGCGGCGCTGCCAGCGTTGCGTGCGCTGGCGGCGCGTTCCGACATGATCGTCGGAGCCGGCACCGTGATCACCCCGGCGCAGGTCGATGCGGCGGTGGACGCGGGTGCGCGGTTCGTGGTGTCGCCGGGGCTGAGCGCAGGTGTCGTGCGTCGCTGCCTCGACCTCGGCGTCCCGGCGATTCCGGGCATCGCTACCGCGACCGAACTGATGGCGGCGCTGGACCTCGGCGTCGACCTGGTCAAGTTCTTCCCAGCGGAGGTGTCCGGCGGCGTCGCCGCGATTCGGGCGCTGGCCGCACCATTCCCCGGCGTACGGTTCGTGCCGACCGGCGGGATCGGCCCGGGGCAGCTCGCGGCGTACCTCGCAGAGCCGGCGGTCGCCGCCGTGGGCGGCAGCTGGATGGTGGCGCCGTCGCTCCTCGAGGCAGGGGATCACGCCGCGGTGACCAGGCTGTGCCGCGAGGCCATCAGCACAGCAGCACACTGACGCGACGTGGGCTCCGCGCCCTACTCGAGTGTGCTGCGCAGCCACGCCTCGACGCCGGCCACGTGCACGGTGGCCCAGGTGCGGGCGAGTTCGGGGTCGTGGGTGCGGATGGCGTCGTAGATGGCGCGGTGCTCGGCGAGGGTGCGTTCGAGCGCGCCCTCCTGGGTGACACCGCGCCAGATGCGGGCGCGTTGCGTCGGCCCGGACAGGCTCTCGATCAGTGAGGCCAGGACGCTGTTGCCTGCTGCGGCGGCAATGGTTCGGTGGAACTCGATGTCGGCGCGGACCAGGTGGTCGACGCCGGACTCGGACGTGGTGCGATCGAGGATCTCGCCCAGCTCGGCAAGCGTCTTGTCGTTGATGCGCACGGCGGCGCGGGCGCTCGCCGCCGGTTCGAGGATGCGTCGTACCTCGAGCAGTTCCAGCACGGATGCGTCGTGGTGGAACTCCACGATGAAGGTGAGCACCTCGAGCAGCGAGTCGGGTTCGAGGCTCGAGACGTAGGTGCCGTCGCCCTGGCGGACGTCGAGGATGCGCATGACCGACAGGGCGCGCACGGCCTCGCGCAGCGAACTGCGGGACAGTCCCAGGCTGGCGGCGAGGTCGGCTTCCCGTGGCAGTCGCTGCCCTGGATGCAGCCGCCCGGAGACGATCATGTCCTTCAGCTTCTCGATCGCCTCGTCGGTAACGGCCATCTCTACCTCCCAGTCATCGGAGCTATCCCGGTGCGGTGAGCGTACCGAGGAACGGCGCCTACGTGACCGAACTGTGCTCTACGAACGGCAATCTGCCCTTTACATCGGGGGTTCCGTGGGTTATACATGCACCCACGAAACATCCGATGTCTCGATCGCGCAATCCAGCGAACCGTCCAGTCATCGGAGCACGATACCCGCAGGAGACCATTCGTGACCCTGGCCAACACGCCATGACTGAGCGGTTCGTCGACTTCGCCGTGGCGGACGTCCGGTTCCCGACATCGCGGGAGCTGGCGGGCTCGGATGCCATGAACCCGCACCCCGACTACTCGGCGGCATACGTCACGGTGCGCACGTCCGATGGCGACGAGGGCTACGGCTTCGTGTTCACGATCGGCCGGGGCACCGAGGTGGCGGTCGCCGCGATCCGGGCCGTCGAACGCCTCGTCGTCGGGCTGCCCGTCGAGGACGTGCTCGCCGACCTCGGCGGATTCTGGCAGCGGCTCACCCATGACAGCCCGCTGCGCTGGCTCGGTCCTGAGAAGGGCGTCGTGCACATGGCGATCGGCGCCGTCGTCAATGCGGTGTGGGACCTCGCCGCGCGGCGGGCCGGCAAGCCGCTGTGGCAGCTGCTGGCGGACCTGACGCCACGCGAGCTCGTCGACCTCGTCGACTTCCGGCACCTGAGCGACGTGCTCACTGCGGACGAGGCGCTCGAGCTGCTCACCCGGGCCGAGCCGGGCAAGGCCGAGCGCATGCAGCGGCTGCGCGCCGAGGGGTACCCGGCCTACACGACGTCGGCCGGATGGCTGGGCTATCCCGACGACAAGGTTGCCCGGCTGGCGCGAGAAGCGCTCGCAGACGGGTTCGCGCACCTGAAGCTCAAGGTGGGCCGTGACGTCGAGGACGACGTGCGCCGGATGAAGATGCTCCGCGAGCTAGTCGGCCCCGAAGTCACGATCTCCGCGGACGCCAATCAGCACTGGGACGTCGACGAAGCGATCACCAACGTGCACATGCTCGCAGCGAGCGGCCTGTACTGGATCGAGGAACCGACCAGCCCCGACGACGTGCTGGGACATCTGCGCATCGCCAAGGCGATCGCGCCGGTGCGAGTGGCGACCGGCGAGCACGTCGCCAACCGGGTGATGTTCAAGCAACTCCTGGCCAGCGGCGCGATCGCAGTGTGTCAGCTCGACGCGTGCCGAGTCGCAGGCGTGAACGAAAACCTGGCGATTCTGCTGCTGGCGGCAAAGTACGGCGTGCCGGTTTGCCCGCACGCCGGCGGAGTGGGCCTGTGTGAGGTGGTGCAGCACATGTCGATGTTCGACTATGTGGCGGTTTCCGGAGCGACGGACGGGCGGTGGATCGAGTACGTCGATCACCTGCACGAGCACTTCGTCGATCCGGTGCGGGTGCAGAACGGGCGGTACCTCGCCCCGGAGGCGCCCGGCTCCGGGTCCGCTTTGCGGCCCGAGGCGTTGCAGCGTTTCGAGTATCCGTACGGGCCGGTATGGGAAGCCGGCCGCGACCTGGAGGAGCGATCGTGAGACTGGGACACGCCCTCAGCACAGGACTGCGGGTGGCCGCCGTCGCATCTGCGACCGCGCTGCTTGCAGCCGCCTGCAGCTCGGCGAACAGCGGCAAGGGCAGCGGGGGCGGGGGCGGTGGCGGATCGCATCCGCTGGTCGGGGTCGACTATCCGCGTTCGGACTCCGACTTCTGGAACGCCTACATCAAGTACGTTCCGCAGATGGCCGGCCAGCTGGGTCTGAAGCTGAAGACAACGAACTCGCAGAACGACATCAGCAAGCTCGCTGACAACGTGCAGACGCTGGTAGCGCAGGGCGTCAAGGGCGTGGTGATCGCGCCGCAGGACACCGCCGCGGTGGTGCCCACCTTGTCGCTGCTAGACAGCAAGCACATCCCGGTGGTGTCGGTGGACACCCGTCCGGACAGCGGCAAGGTCTACATGGTGGTGCGGGCCGACAACAAGGCCTACGGCACCAAGGCGTGCAAGTACATCGGCGACACCTTGCACGGGACGGGAAACGTCGTCATGTTCGAGGGTGATCTGGCCTCCATCAACGGACGTGACCGCACCGACGCGTTCAACTCCTGCATGAAGCAGAATTACCCGAACATGAAGGTGTTCGGCGAGCCCACCAAGTGGGATCCGCCGACCGCGATTTCCAAGCTGAACGCCGTGCTCGCCGGCAACAAGATCGACGCGATCTATATGCAGGCCAGCATCTACCTGCCCGCGACCGTCCAGGCGCTGCAGCAGAAGGGGCTCATCAAGCCCCGCGGCCAGGCCGGACACATCGTCATCGTGTCCAACGACGGCGTGCCCGCCGAGTACAAGGCGATGAAGGACGGCACGATGGACGCCACCGTGTCGCAGCCGGCCGACCTGTACGCGAAATACGCGCTGCAGTACGTGCAGGAGGCCATCGCCGGGAAGACACAGCAGCCGGGTTCCGATGGCCACGGCGGGCAGATCGTGCAGGTGAGCTCGGACATCCTCGAGGACCAGATCCCGGCGCCGCTGGTGACGCCCGACGGCAAGTACCCAGGCTCGGTGAGCGTGGACGACCAGTCGCTGTGGGGCAACCAGATCAGCTGATGAGCGAGCAACGGACGGTCGACACGCAGGTCGCTGAGGTAATCGGCCTCAGCAAGCGCTTCGGCGCCACGGTCGCGCTCGACAGCGTGGATGTGGCCGTTGCGCCCGGCGAGGTGCACGCCCTCGTCGGGCGCAACGGGGCCGGCAAGTCGACCCTCGTCTCGATTCTGACCGGATTGGCCGCGCCGGATGGCGGCACGGTTCGCTTCGGCGGCGAGCCGGCGCCGCCCCTCGGCGACCGGGAAGCATGGCGGCAGGTAGTGGCCTGCGTGTATCAGAAGCTGACGATCATCCCCGCCCTGTCGGTGGCCGAGAACCTGTTCCTGAACCGGCAGGCCGAGTCACGCCATCCGATCCGCTGGGCGGGGATGCGTCGCGAGGCCCACGCGCTGCTCGACGCATGGGCACTCGACGTCGACCCGCGGGTGCCGGCCGGCGAGCTGAACGTCGAGCAGCGGCAACTGCTCGAGATCGCGCGGGCCCTGTCGTTCGGGGCGCGGTTCATCATCCTCGACGAACCGACCGCCCGGCTGGACGCCGGCGGCATCGCCCGACTGTTCGAGCGCATCCGTGCCCTGCAGCGGCAGGGCGTCACGTTCCTGTACATCAGCCACCACCTGCAGGAGATCTTCCAGCTGTGTGAGCGGGTGACGGTGTTCCGCGACGCGCGGCACATCGTCACCGCGCCGATCGGCGAGATCAGCCACAGTGCGCTCGTGGAAGCCATGACGGGTGAACCGGTGAGCGAGATGTCAGATCCACGCCCGCCGCAGCCGGAAAGGGCCGCGCCGGTGCTGTCGGTGCAAGGGCTCGCAGTGGGTGAGCAGTGCCGGGATGTGTCCTTCGAGGTTGCCGCCGGTGAGGTCGTCGGGCTTGCCGGCGCAGGCGCGAGCGGCAAGTTCGCGGTTGCCGACGCGATCGCGGGATTCGTGCGGCCGGATGCCGGCACGATCACCGTCGCCGGGCGGCCGCTTCGGCCGGGCAGCGTGCCCCACGTGCTGTCCGCCGGCGTGGGCGTGGTCCCGCGTGACCGGCACCGGGAAGGCTTCGTCGGCGGCCTGTCGGTCGCGGAGAACGTGACCATGACGGTGCCGCACCGGCTCGGGCGGCACGGTTTCGTCAGCCCCAGGCGGCGCAACGCCCTCGCTCGCGAGCTGATCGACGCACTCGACGTCGTCCCGCCACGGCCCGAGCTGGACGTCGCCGATCTCTCCGGCGGCAACCAGCAGAAGGTCGTTATGGGACGCGCGCTGGTCGACCGGCCCCGCGTGCTCGTGCTCATGGCGCCGACGCTCGGCGTAGACGTCAAATCCAAGCAGGCGGTGATGGATCAGGCGGCGGTGGCCGCGCGCGACGGCGCCGCCGTGCTGCTCGTCACCGACGATCTCGATGACCTGCGCTACTGCCATCGCATTCTCGTGATGTTCCGCGGAGACGTGGTCGCAGGTATGGCCGGAACATGGGTCGACCGCGACGTCGTCGCGGCCATGGAGGGGGTCGACATCAGCCGTGACTGACACGCTTACGTCCGCGAAGAGAGTGCTCGGCGGCGCCGACTCAGGATTCTCGCTGCGCGTGGCCGCTGCCCGGCTGCGCGACCTCGCGCTCATCCCGCCGATCATCGTGATCATGATCATCGGCGCCGTAGTGTCTCCCGCATTCCTGACGCGCAGCAACCTCCAAGACGTGCTGGTGTCGATGTCGTGGGTGGCGCTGCTGGTGTTGGCGGAGGCCATCATCCTGCTCACCGGCAAGATGGACCTCTCGCTCGAGTCCACGGTCGGCCTCGCGCCGGGCGTCGCGGCGTGGCTCACCCTGCCCAAGGGCATCAACCACGGCGTCGACCTCGTGCC
>JBPYES010000577.1:0-13541 GCA_051984825.1 Jatrophihabitantaceae bacterium | reverse complement strand
GCGCCCCGACCGCGACCGGCGGCAAGCCCGAGAAAGGACACTCGGCCGCCACCTTGGCACTGGTCCGCGACGCCGTTCGAGCCGCCAATGACGCGGTTTCCGCGACCGACGTCGCCCAGCGCGTGGGGGTCAGCCGGGCAACCGCGCAGCGCTATCTGAACTACCTTGAGCGTTACGGCCTCGTCCGACTCCACCTGCGCTACGGCGCAACGGGCCGGCCCGAGCACCTCTACGCGCCGAGCTAGACGGCAATCCCCGGACCTAGCCGTCGGTCTTGTGTTCGGCATGGCGGCGCGGATGCAGGGCGCGAGCATCAACAGCGTCAACTGATTCGCACTGTTTGGATCCGGCGCGTCACGTCAGACCGAGTCCGCTAGCGTGTCGGTCGCGGGCTCAGACAGGAATCTGTCGCGGGCTCTTCGCAGGCTGCACCGACCCTCCGCCGGATGCCGGGTCTGGCAGCGTCTGCGGGCCTACGCCGGGCTGCATCTCCGGGTGTGACTGTCCACTGTGGACAGTTGTCCATGAACCTGTCCATGAACCGCTGCCGCGCCGTCGCACTCATGACACGAATAGGTCCGCAGGGTCACGCGCAAGCTTAGTTCAATGCTGACACCACCAGAGGGTGTTCCGTACTTAAGCCGCACTTACTTCCGTCATATCTGTGCTAAGTAGCGACGATCAGGGACGGTGTGCGTTGACTCAAAGCCATAGTTGCGCGTAACGTGCCCCGCTGTCAGAGTCCGGACTAGCTGAAATGGGCGGATGTGCAGGTACATGTGCTACCGGCCAGGTCTGTACGGCCTGTCCTACGGCCCAGCCACGTACGCCGCCGCGCTCTGAAGACCATCGACGCGATCACGTTCCTGCCCGACAGCGTGCACTCTTGTCGGGGTCCCGGACGGCCTACGGTCGCCGTTGACGAACCCGTTCAACCGGCTCGCGAGGCCACCGACCTCGACATCGCGCTCGACTACGTTCGCGCAGACGCGACCCGCTAACCCGATTTGGAGGTGCCGTGCGCACTGGTAGAAAGCTGGGTATCTCGCTCGTTGCGGCAGCCGCTGTACTCGCACTCGCGCCGGCCGCGGCGATTGCGGGCAGCCCACCAGCCGGGCTGCAGCACAACCCGCTCGGCGCGTATCACACCGGCGTGTACCCAAACCTGTTCGCCCACGACGGCCATTCGGCGCCGCAGATCAAGGCGAAACTCGACGCGGCGTGGAACCAGCTGTTCCACGGTGACCCAGGCACGGCGCCAACGCATGGAGACGGCCAGACGCTGTACTACCAGATGACACCGGACATGGCCTACGTCGAGGACATCGGCAACCAGGACGTGCGTACCGAGGGCATGGGCTACGCGATGATGATCGCGCTACAGACCAACCACAAGTACGAGTTCGACTCGCTCTGGAACTTCGCCAAGACCAAGATGCAGCTGCAAAGCGGTCCGACGAAGTACTACTTCGCGTGGCACACCGACACGACCGGCAAGATCATCGATCCCGGAGTCGCCCCGGACGGCGACCAGTGGATCACGGCGGCGCTGACGTTCGCGTCCGCTCGCTGGGGCGACGGCTCGGGCATCTACGACTACGGGCAGCAGGCCAAGCAGATCCTGCACGCGATGTGGCACGAGTCCGACACCGGCGGGGTCAACATGTTCGACGCGACCTACCACCTGCCGCTGTTCACCCCGCCAGCCACCTTCCTCTACTTCACCGACCCCTCCTACGCGCTTCCCGGCTTCTACCGGATCTTCGCGATGATGGACCCGGGCGACAAGGCGCAGTGGGACGAGGCCACCGACGCTGCCGAGACGATCTTGCAGACTGCTCCCAACCCGCAGACCGGGCTGGCGCCGGACTACTCCAGCTTCGACGGCAAGCCCTTCCCGGCGCCGTGGGACCCGACCAACCCTGACGGGTACGGGCAGAACTTCCAAGAAGACGCTTGGCGGGTCATCGCCAACGCGAACGTCGACGCAATGTGGTTCGGCGTAGAGCCATGGCAGAGTCAGTACTCGAACACGCTTGAGGCGTTCTTCGACGGCCAGGGCGTTTCCACCTACGTCAGCCGCTACCACCCCGACGGCACGCCGCTCAGCAACGGGCAGAACACGTACGAGCCAGCACATGCGCAGGGCCTGGTAGCGATGAACTCGACGTCAGCCATATCGGCCACGAACCGGGGAAAGAAGGCGTTCGTCGAGGACTTCTGGAATACGGCCATCCCGTCCGGGCAAGCGCGCTACTACGACGGCATGCTGTACTACCTGGGCCTGCTCTACGACAGCGGTAACTTCCGGATCTGGCTGCCCCACGGGTCATAGTCCAGGCCGCGACGACCAATCAGCGGCCCGACCGGCGCGCCATCTGGTTGGCACCGGGCTGAGCAAGCAGATCATCGAGTGGCTCCGGCAGTGACCGACGGGCGAGCTGCCCGGTATCAGGAGGGGCGCGTCGCACGCGCGCCCCTCCGGCCCGCCGACCGGACTGCCGGACCTGCCGGCGTAGCCATGCCAGCCGCTGATCCGCGGTTGATCCCTAACCGGGGCTCCCGAAGGTGACCATGTTCCATGACGCCGGCGGCAAGGCGACGAGGAGCCGGTCACCGGCATCGCGTGTGACGGCCGCGCGGCTCAATCTGACCCGGTTCGGGTCATGGAGGCTATTGCACGCGGTGAGCTCGGCATCGGCGAGCACGATATGACGGGCAGCCCCGATGGGTGACAGGTTCTGTAACCGGATTTCGACCTCGAGCGGCTGATCCGGGTTCCGGTTCACCAGGAAGACCGCGCCCGAGTCGCCGCTCACAGTTGCCGCGGCGTCGATGGCGGCGACAGTGCCGTGTTCGGTCGTGTCCAGACGGGGCGCCTCGATTGCCGGTCGCAGTGCGGTCCCGCGCGCGTTGGCAGCGGTTTCCGCGAACGGATAGAAGATCGTCTGCCGCCAAGCCGGCTGGCCCGGCTCGGTACGGATGGGCGCGATGACGTTGACCAGTTGCGCCTGGCAGGCCAGCGTCACCCGGTCGCTGTGGTTGAGCAGCGAGATCAGCAACCCGCCGACCACGACCGCGTCAGCGACCGTGAACGAGTTCTCGATCAGCCGTGGCGCCTGTGTCCACTCCATGACATCCCTGTCAGCGATCTCCCCCTGGTACCAGACGTTCCACTCATCGAACGACAGGTTGATCTGCTTGGCGTGCTTGCCCGCGACACGGATGTGGTCGGCGGTGGCGATCGTGCCCTCGATGAACCGGTCCATGCGCGCCCCACTGGCGAGGAAGCTGCTGCGCAGGTCGTCGCCGTGCGGCTCGTAGTAGGCGTGCAGGGACAGGTAGTCGACCGCGTCGTAGCAGTGCCGGAGCACGGTCGCTTCCCACGAACCGAACGTCGGCAGATCGTCGCTACTGCTGCCGCAGGCCACGAGTTGCACCGCTGGGTCGAGCCGCTTCATCGCCCGGGCGGTCTCCTCGGCCAGCCGGCCGTACTCTTCGGCAGTCTTGTGACCCACTTGCCACGGGCCGTCTACCTCATTACCGAGGCACCACACCCGCACCCGATGCGGTTGGCGATAACCATGACTGACTCGCAGGTCAGCTAAAAGCGTGCCCGCCTCGGCGTTGCAGTACTCGAGGAGGTTCAGCGCATCGGCGACTCCGCGTGTGCCGAGGTTGAGGGTCAGCATCGGCTCGACGTGGGCTTTTCTCGACCAGTCGATGAACTCGTTGAGGCCGAACTGATTGGTCTCGATCGACCGCCACGCCAGCTCACGGCGCGCCGGCCGCTGCTCCTTCTGGCCGATGCCGTCCTCCCACCGGTAATTGGACGCGAAGTTGCCGCCGGGATAACGCACCACGCTGACACCGAGCTCGGCCGTCAGCTCGAGCACATCCGTGCGGAACCCCGTCTCGTCGGCGAGCGGATGATCCGGTTCGTATATGCCGCCGTACACGCAGCGCCCCATGTGCTCGACAAACGAGCCGAACAGTCCGCGGTTCACCTCCCCGATCGGGAACAGGGCATCGAGCACCACGCGTGCGTCGCTCACTTGGTCACCTCGGCGTCAGGAGCCGCCGGAAGGTGACGGTTTCGCGCACGGCGGATGGACCAGTCCGGGTGCAAGGGTGGCCTGGGGTCATCAGGCGGGCGGGGCCGAATATGTGCCGTGTCGCAGGGCTGGTGCCGTGAGTCGGCTGTGGGCGAGCGTGTCGGGGGCTTTCGCAAGCACGAGGCCGGCTGCTCCGAGCACTGCGGCCCGGTCGCCGAGTTCTCCGGCCACGACGCGGTGGTGTTTGGCGGACCGGGGCATGACGTGGCGGCGGATGCTGCGCCGCATCGGCTCGAACAGCGTCTCGCCTGCGGTTGCCAGCTCGCCGCCGACCACGACGAGCTCGGGATCGAAGAGTGTGACCATGGCCGCGATGCAGCGACCGACCGCCTCGCCGGCGTCCTCGACAGCGCGTTGCGCGCCGTGATCTCCGGCGTCGAGCAGGTGGAACAGCTCGTCAGTGTCGATGGGACGGTTCCAGCTGTGCGCGAGCAAGTCGGCGATCGCTACCGGGCTTGCGACTGTCTCGAGGCAGCCGCGGTTGCCGCACCGGCACACCCGCCCGTCCGGCTCGACTTGCAGGTGGCCGACTTCGCCGGCCAGCCCGTTGCCGCCGATTTGCAGCTGGCCGTCGGTCACGATGCCGGCGCCGATCCCTGCGGAGAGCCGGACGTAGATCATGTGGTCGCAGTTGCGCGCGGCGCCGTACAGGGATTCTGCGAGTGCACCGGCGTTGGCGTCGTTGATCAGCTCGGCAGTGAGTCCGGTCCGGTGGGAAAGCTCGTCGACGGGCCGCACGCCGACCCAGTCGGCCATGATGCCCTCCGCGTAGAGGGTGTCGTTTCTTGTCTCGACGGGGCAGGCGATACCGATGCCTACGCCTAGCAGGCGCTCACGCGGGATGTCCTGGCTGCGCAACGCCTCTTCCACCAGGCTGGCGGCGAGGTCGAGGGTCTGGGTAGGCGTGTGGTCAACGTCGACGGCTGCGGCTTGCTCCCAGACCGACGTGCCGGTGGCGTCGCAGACGGCGACCCGCACGTGTTGGTGTCCGATGTCGGCTGCGGCGGCGTAGGCGGCAGACGCGACGATAGACAGCGGCTGCGCAGGTCTGCCGGCGCGTCGCGAGCCGTCGTTGGTGTCGCCGCGTTCTTCGACGACGCCGTTTGCGATCAGGTCCGCGACCAGTGTCGTGATCGTTGCGCGGGCTAGCCCCGTGCGGCTGATCAGCTCCGATCTGCTGCTGCGCCCGCTGTCCTGCAGTGCGCGCAGCACGCGAACCCGGCCCTCGTCACGGAGGTTGATCGGGGCACCGTCCGCCGCGGCAGTGGTACGCGGACCGCGTCGCTTCCCGGCGACCATGCCCCGGCACGCTAGCACCTCATGTGTAGCTTTGGTTCGAGCCTAGGCCGAACTGATGAGCTGAATCGACCGATAGCTCTTGACGAAGGACCACCTTTGGCGCAATGTAGGTCCCAAGACGCTCAATTCATCTCCCCGATACATCTGACGTTGCCGGTTATCTCTGGCGTCTGGATCCGGTGGTCTTGCGACCGATTGCCGAATGCCGCGTGCCCGCGGCGATCTTGGCGAGCCTGCACGAGGAGACGAGATGAGACGAGCAACGAGCCGGCGGCGCCTGGCCGCAGCGCTATCCGTATGGGC
Organism: Jatrophihabitantaceae bacterium; assembly: GCA_051984825.1. Lineage (GTDB taxonomy): Bacteria > Actinomycetota > Actinomycetes > Mycobacteriales > Jatrophihabitantaceae > DASXRA01. The sequence continues at coordinate 7,824 of JBPYES010000577.1, read as the reverse complement.
CACCGCCATCGCACTGTGCGTCGCAGCAACAGGCACCGAGCACGCGTCGGCGGCGTCGGCGCCGCTGCCGATCTACCGGAACACCAGCTACTCCTTCGCCGAGCGCGCCGCCGATCTGGTGTCCCGGATGACGCTGGCGGAGAAGGTCGCCCAGCTGCGCACGAACAGCGCTCCCGCAATCCCGCGGCTTGGTGTCCAGCAATACACCTACTGGAGCGAGGGCCAGCATGGGTTGAACACGCTTAACGCGAACACGAACCATGGCAGCGTCGGAGGCGGCGTGCACGCGACGAGTTTCCCGACGAACTTCGCCGCCACGATGTCCTGGGACCCGCAGCTCACCTACGACGAGACGACGGCAATCTCCGACGAGGCGCGCGGCGAGCTGGACAAGTCGCTGTGGGGCGTCGGGCAGAACAACATCGGCCCGTCGGCGAGCGATTACGGGGACCTGACCTACTGGGCGCCGACGGTGAACATGGATCGGGACCCGCGCTGGGGTCGCACCGACGAGGCCTTCGGTGAGGATCCGTACCTGGTCGGGCGGATGGCCGGAGCGTTTGTCGACGGCTACCAGGGCGAGACGATGAGCGGTCAGCCGATGACCAAATACCTGAAGGTGGCGTCCACCGCCAAGCACTATGCGCTCAATGACGTGGAGAACAACCGGCACGCCGACAGCTCGGACACCACGGATACGAACATCCGCGATTACTACACCGCGCAGTTCAAGAGCCTGATCGAGGACTCGCACGTCTCCGGCCTGATGACGTCCTACAACGCCATCAACGGGACCCCGGCACCGGCGAACACGTACACAGCCAACGAACTCGCGCAGCGGACCTACGGGTTCAACGGCTACACCACCTCTGACTGCGGCGCAGTCGGCGACGTGTACTCCTCCGGCAGCCACAAGTGGGCGCCGCCCGGCTGGACCACCAACGGCAACACCTGGACCAACACGACCACCGGGCAGACGGTGCCGGCTGCTGCCGGCGGGCAGGCTTACGCCGAACGCGCCGGCACGCAACTGAACTGCACCGGCGCCGAGGAGACCCTGTCGAACATCCAGGAAGCGATCAACGCGGGCATCCTCAGCGAGGGCGTCATCGACAACGCGCTGGTGCACCTGTTCACGCTGCGGATGCAGACCGGCGAGTTCGACCCGCCGTCGTCAGTGCCGTACACCAGCATCACCAAGGATCAGATCCAGAGCCCGGCACACCAGGCGCTGGCGCAGCAGGTGGCCGACAACTCGCTGGTGCTGCTGAAGAACGACAACGTGACTGGCACCAGCGCACCGCTGCTGCCGGCTGACGCGAGCAAGCTGAACAACGTCGTCGTCGTCGGCAACCTCGCGAACACCGTTCAGCTGGGCGGTTACTCGGGCAGCCCGGCGCTGCAGGTCAATGCAGTGCAGGGCATCACCTCGGCAATCCACGCCGCGAACCCGAACGCGACGGTCACCTTCGACGCCTGCGGGACGTCAACCCGGTCCACCGCGGCCGCAGCCTGCTCCGCGCAGACCCAAGCCAATATTCAAAAAGCCGACCTGGTGATCGTCTTCGTGGGCACCGACGGCAACGTCGCCGGTGAGGGCAACGACCGCAAGACCCTGGCGATGCCCGGCAACTACGACTCACTGATCAACCAGGTCAGCGCGCTGGGCAACCCCAACATGGCGCTGGTGATCCAGTCCGACGGACCGGTCAAGATCGACGACGTCCAAGGCAACTTCCCGTCCATCGTGTTCAGCGGCTACAACGGCGAAAGCCAAGGCAGCGCGCTCGCCGACGTACTGTTCGGCAAGCAGAACCCGAGCGGACACCTGGACTTCACCTGGTTCAAGGACGACTCGCAGCTGCCGAACATGAAGAACTACGGCCTGACTCCTTCGCAGACCGGCGGGCTGGGCCGCACCTACCAATACTTCACCGGCACGCCCACCTACCCGTTCGGCTACGGCCTGAGCTACACCAGCTTCACGTACTCGCACGTGATGGCAGACCCCAAGGCGACCACCGCCGACCACCAGGTCAACGTGCACTTCGACGTGACCAACACCGGCAGCACCCCAGGCGCCACTGTCGCGCAGGTGTACGCGGCCACACCGTTCACCGTCTCGGGCGTGGAGCTGCCTCAGAAGCGACTGGTCGGTTTCCAGAAGACCGACATGCTGCAGCCGGGGCAGACCGAGAGCATCGCAGTCCCGGTGAAGATCAGCGACCTCGCGCTGTGGGACGAGCAGCAGCACAAGGACGTCGTCTACGACGGCACATACCAGTTCCGGGTCGCGACCAGCGCCAGCGACGTGGTCGGCTCCGACACCGTCGCGGTCACCGGCGCTATCACCCCGCGGGTGCAGTACGTGACGGTCCAGCCCGACCAGGTCGAGTTCACCCCCGGCCAGAGCCTGGACCTGACCGGCAAGAACCCGTGGATCAAGGACGACACCGGCCAGGCGGATCAGCACGTGCCGGCCGACAACATCGTCGAGGCGGTCAACAATGACGAGTCGTTCGTCAACTTGGCGAACGCGCACGTCACCTACGCCAGCAGCAACCCGGCCGTCGCCTCGGTCAGCGACACCGGAACCGTGCAAACTATCGCGGCCGGCACGGCCACGATCAGCGTGAGCGTCAACGGCGTCACGGGCAGCACGCCGATCGTGGTCAAGCAGCCGTTCAGCCTGGACGCGCCCAGCATCGCTCAGCCCGGCTCGACGCTGACCGCGACCACCACGCTGCCCAACCCGAGCAGCGCGCCGCTCACCAACGTGACTATGAGCCTCACCGCCCCGAGCGGCTGGCAAGTGCAGGCCACCACGCCGGCATCGTTCGACACCGTGGCACCCGGCCAGACAGCGCGCACAACCTGGTCGATCACCGTGCCCGGCGACGTGAACCCGGGCAGCTACGACCTGTCCGCCGACGCCAGCTTCACTGACGCCGCTGGGCAGGACAGCGTCTCGGACGCAACGACCGAGTCCGTCCCCTACGCGTCATGGGCGGCGGCCATCAACAACACCGGAATCAGCGACGACGCCAATCCGACGGGCGCCAACCTCGACGGCGGCGGGGCCAGCTACTCCGGCCAGGCCCTTGCCGCGGCGACCCCGAGCCTGACGCCCGGAGCGACCGTGACCCACGACGGGCTCACCTTCACATGGCCCAACGCACAGCCGGGCACTCCGGACAACGTCGTGGCGGGCGGCCAGACCGTCCCGCTGACCGGATCCGGCTCGACACTCGGCCTGCTCGGCGCCGGCGACTACGGCACCGCGTCCGGCACCGCCACGATCACCTACACCGACGGAAGCAGCCAGTCGTTCCCGCTCAGCTACGCCGACTGGTGGGCCAACGCTGCGACTGCGGGCGACGACATCCTGACCAGCGTCCCGTACATCAACCAACCCACCGGCCGCCAAAACCAACGCGTCAGCATCTACTACGCGTCGCTGCCGCTCGCAGCCGGCAAGACGCCGCAGTACCTCACCCTCCCGAACGTCAGTCAAGGAGCGGTCTCAGGTGCCACCGCCATGCACGTCTTCGCAGTAGCCCTCGGGTAAACCCTCCGCAGGAAGCGGTCCCGGCACGACCCGGCCTGGATCGCTTCCTGCACACCCAACGCTCGTCCGGCGGCCGCACTGCGGCTGGCCTCCGGAGCTGGCCCCACACTTTCTCCACTCGTGCGAGAGGCGCTCAGTCGAGCGCCTCTCGTGCACGTCGATACCGCACCGGTTGCACGCCCTGGGACAGCCCAGAAGGAGAAGCATGCGCCGTAGACGCGTTCTTACCCCACTCGCGCTCGCGGCGCTCGTAGCCGGGCTGACTACACCGGGGGTGTCCCACGCCGCACAGGCGGCCACCCCGCAGGTTGTATCGCTCTCCCAGTCCGCGCTGGAGGACACAGCGACGGGCACCGCCAGGACCGTCGACATGCCGGGTGGCGGATATGCCGTACTGAACTCGTTCGGCGAGGTCGCGATGCTTGGCGCGTCCGGCGCCAAGCAGTGGCAGGTGGACACCCAGCAGTTCTTCCAGGACTGGTCCCTGTCGTGGGAGCAGGAGCAAGCGGTCACCCCGTATCCGCAGGTCCCCTGGGGCTCTGATCCGGTCGACCCGCTGAATCTCTCCGGTCCTGGCATCGGACTCGTCAATAACGTGCACCCGGCTGCGGCCGGAGTGCTCAACGGTCGTCCGGTCGTGGCAGTCGCCGAAGCCGCCGGCATCAATATCAGTAGCGACATCCTCTGCCTCGGGTGCCCGCAGACCTGGCCGTTCGATGTTCCCGGTTCCGACATCCACGTCGGCACGTTCGTGAGCGTCCTGGACGCGCAGACCGGCACGATGCTCTATCACGAGCTCGACCCCGGGTTCGTCACCCAGCTGGCCATCACCGGAGGCCGGCTCGTCGTCGGTGACGAGGACGGGTCCCCGCACAGCAACGGCGGCATCGGCCAGTGGGGCGCGGTCAGCACTGTGCGCGCGCTGGCGATCTCCGCGGCCGGCACGGCACACGAGGCATGGAAGTACTCGACGGGCGTGCCCTGGGGGCGCCTGCTCGACATGACGGTCACCGGTGGCGGTACCGGCCACGGCCCCTCCGCGAGCGGGCCGAGCGGGCCCGGCGTCGCGATCGCCTGGAGCGACACACCGCTCGGCCTTGGCGTACCTGGCCCGCCCAACGGCCACGTGCTGCTGCTGGATGCGGCGACCGGCGCTGCCCGGTGGCAGGTGCGCACGCCGGGGTACCCGGAGCTGACTGCGGCGGACGATCAGCGCGGCGAGCTCGCTGTGGTCCAACTCTCCGACCCGAGCTTGTCGGTCCGCTACGCCCTCACCGGCCTGCGGTACTCCGACGGCGCGACGGTGACCAGCGTGCCGCAGGCCGGGGCGCTTTCGCTGTCCCTCGCCATCGGGAGCGGAGCTACGGACAGCTGGGCGGTCGGTGCGGTGGACGCGACTCTCAACGACGACGGCTCGTACAACGCGACCCGGGGGCGGGTCACGCTCGCCAGTCCGGCCACGGGCCGCAAGCTGTGGTCGGTCACGCTGCCGGGCAACACGATTGGCGCGCCGCTGCCGGGCGGCCTGGTCGTCACCGCTGGCGAGGTTGTCGCCGGCGCCTGGTACGGCGGCACGACCCCGACGGCCGCCGACCCGATTTCCGAGGTGGACAGCCTCACCGCCCTCAGCTATCAGAGCGGACGTACCGACTGGCAGCACAGTGGTGACCCCGGTGACCCGCTTTCGCTCACCGCGGTCAGTGGCGAGCCAGGACTGGTCCGTGCGGTGAACAGCCATCAGGTCGTGGAGACCTACGGTGCCGGCGGGCAGGCGGCGCAGAGCACCGCAGGACCGGGTGACTTCCTCAGCGGCACCACCGCGAGCATCTCCGCGCCGGGCAGCACGGACCTGGTCGCCGGCAACGAGAACGGCGACGTGTCGGCCATGACGGGCAAGGCCCTGGCCGCCGGACAACAACACGTGCTGTGGCAAGCGCATCTGCCCGGTCCGGTGCAGGCTCTTGACACGACGACGCTCGGCGGACGCCAGGTGGTCGTGGCGGCTGCTACGAGCGCGGTCGGCGTCATCGACGCTGGCAGCGGAAAGGTGCTGCGGGTTATCCCGACCCCGGGCACGTACACCTACACGGCCACGGTCATCGATGCCGGCGGCACGCCCGCTGTCGTGGTACCTGGCAGCAGCCTGACGGCCTACTCCCTGGTTTCTGGGGTGAGACTGTGGAGCTACGCGGCACCGTCCGGCGCGTGGTTCTCCGACGCGGCCTACGCCCACGGCGTGGTCGCCGCCGAGTACAGCGGTGCCTCGAGCTACGGCGACAACGGCCTCATCCCGGCAGCGAACATGGCGGCGGTCGGATTGAAGGCGGCGAGCGGGGCGGTGGCGTGGAGCGCGCCGGCGGACCCGTCCACCGTGGCGAACGGCAATCTATACAACGGTGCGTTCACCAGCCCGGAGATCGCCGGCGCCGGCGGTGAGGGCGTCGCCTTTGCCTGGTCGGACACCAACTACGGCAGCCATGTCGACGTACGGGACATCGTGACAGGGGCGTTGGACTACAGCGACTCCTCCTACTACCTCAGCGCGTTCTCCCAGTTCCTGGTTTCGCCCAGCCTCGGGCTGATCGCGTCTTCCCAGAACGGGGCCGTGCTGATCACTCCGACTGGCTCGGAGGGCAGCTTCTGGCCATCGGGCGAGTCGGCCGCGCTGGCCACGACCACGTCGGGACAGCAGGCACTGCTGACCGCTTACAACGGCGTGCGCGCCTTCGGCACGGACGTCTTCACCTCGCCATCTTCGCCGTCGGCATCACCCACCGGCGAGGCCAGCGTGGGGACTTACCTTTCGGGCACGCTGGTGGCCGGCGACTTCGCCGGCAACGGCACGCAGCAGGCCGTGGCCATGCCGGCGAACACACTTGCCTACCAGATCGTGTTCGCCCAGACCGGCGGCTTCCTGTTCCCGAACACGTCGCTTGCCCAGCACGGCCTCGCGGCGGTCAGCCTGCAGGATGGCAGCGCGGCACCGTCAGCCGCCAACACGCCGGCCGCCGAGCGGTCCGCTGCCGCGGCAGCCCCACCCGCCTCCGCCACCTCCCCGGCCAGGACGAAGCCGTCCGTGCCCGCCGGCCTGCGGCCGGTCGGCGAGCGCGGCTCGCACATCCCAGTGCTGGAGCCCGGGCATAACGGAACCGTGCGGCCGGGAACGTCCCCGGCGACGGCGAAGCACACACTCACCGCGACCGGGGCGGACTCGGCGGTCACTCCGCCCGGGTACTCGCCGGCGCAGATGACGGGCTACCTGGGGCTGACCGGAGACGGCAAGGGCCAAACCATCGCCATCGTCGACGCCTATGACGATCCGTACATCGCTTCCGATGCCGAGACGTTCAGCGAGCAGTACGGCCTGCCCGGTGTCTGCGGGGCAGGCGGCGTGCAGGGTGACTGCTTCACCCTCGATGTCAGGCATCAGTCGGCGACAGGCTCGAACGGGAACTGGGGCCTGGAGACGTCGCTTGACGTGGAGTGGGCGCATGCGATCGCGCCACACGCCACCATCGAGCTGTTCGAGACGGATGCCACGTTCGCCTCGCTGTTCGCGGGGGTGGCGGCCGCCGAGGCCACCCATCCGAACGCGGTTTCGATGAGCTGGGGCTATTCCGGCGGTGACTTCTCCGACGAGACCTACTACGACCACTTCTGTGCCGTCCGGAACACCGTGTGCGTCGTGGCCTCGGGAGACTTGGGGAACCCAGGCTCCTACCCGGCCTACAACCCTGCGGTGCTGGCGGTTGGCGGCACCACGCTGAACCTGGCCGCGGACGACTCGGTAGCCAGCGAGCAGGCATGGGCCGAAAGCGGGGGCGGGCAGAGCTGGGTCGAGCCGGAGCCCTCCTACCAGGACGCGGTTCAGTCCAGCGGCATGCGCCAGATGCCCGATGTCGCATTCGACGCCGACCCCGGAACGGGCGTGGCCGTCTTCGACAGCCTGCCCTACCTGGGAGAGACCGGCTGGTGGGAGGTCGGCGGGACCAGCCTCGGCGCCCCGTCCTGGTCGGCGATCTTCGCCGACGCGGACCAGCTTCGCGCCCAGCACAAGGAGCCGCCGCTTACCGAGGCCCGGTACGCAGCCCAGAAGGCGGTCTACTCGCTGCCCGCCTCGCAGCTGGCTCCGGTCACGACCGGCCCGGATAACGGGTTCTGCCCGGTCGGCTGCACCCCGAGCGCCGGCTACGACGAAATCACCGGACTAGGCAGTCCGCGGGCGGGTATCGATGCTTCGCTCGCTGCAGCGGCTC
>JBPYES010000576.1:0-2655 GCA_051984825.1 Jatrophihabitantaceae bacterium | reverse complement strand
GCCGGTGACACGGTCCACCCGGCCGGCGCGGAGAGCGTCACCGAGACGTTCGACACCGCCGTGCCGTGGTCGTAGACGCTCGCAGTGACGGGCGTGGCCTGCCCAGGCAGCGTGACGATCGAACGCGCAGCGTCGATTGCCGCGCTCGGCGGTCCGGCGGTGAAGTGGGCGAAGTCAACCTCGCCGACAGTGCTGCTGTGTGCGGTGGCGAAGACGCCGACGTCCTGCGTGGTGGCCGCGGAGGGAACACCCACCGAGCCGATAGTCGTCCACGTCGTGCCGTCGGTGGAGTATGCGGCGGTGAACGTCGTGCCGGTTCGGGTCAGGCGCAGCCACGACGGGTAGCTGGTGCTGCCGGCGGCACTGCTGCTGTCGAGCTGGCCGTCGCCGTTTGCGTCCGACTGCAGGACGTAGCCGTGTCCGGGTGTCGCCGCGACGGTGACGAAACCCGGCGAGTTGCCGGTCTGGGCGATGTTGTTGCGCACCATGATGCCGGCCTGCGCCTGGTCGCTGGTATCGGCCTGCGCGGTGACCTCGACCGCGGCGGTGGTGCCGTCCTGTTCCGCGTTGGGCAGGTAGATCGCCCCGTACTCGTTCGTCGCGCCGGACACGTCGGCCCCGGCAGCGCGGATGCCGAGGTTGTCGCCGCCCTGGCCGAACGTCGCGGTGGTGGACGATACCGTGCGGTACGGCGGCTGCACGGGAGACGGCGCGGTCAGGGTCTGCGACGCAGTGGCAGCGGCCGGCGTGCTGTCCGGGCCCCAGTCATAGCCGGCCCTGCCGGTGATCGTCCAGGACGGGAACGGCTGGTCCGGTTGCGGTTCGGTGATCTGCCAGGTTGCGGTGACGGTGTGCCCGGACAGCGCCACGGGGAAGGTGTTCGGCGAGGTCGCCCGCACGGTCCAGTCGCTCGGCGCATCCAGAGTGAGCTGGACGTTCTCGGCCGGGATGCGCCCGTCGTTCGTGAGCGTCTCGGTGACGGTGACGGGCTGGCCGGGCTGGGCGGCGTCCAGGCCGGACATGCCGAACGCGGTGTGCGGCGGCGTGGCGTCGGGGTCGGCGCGCTCCGAGACGCGGTACATGACCGTGCCGTGCGGCGGGACGACCGCGGTGACGGTGCCCGCGGTTTCGGTGTCTGCGTGGGTCCACAAGTCGCGCAGCGTGTACGTGGCAGCCTTGCCGAGCCCCAGCTGCGCTGCCGTGGTGGTGATCGTGGCCGGACTGTCCGACTCGTTGAACAGCGTGGTGGCAACATCGCCGTCTGCCAACGGCTTGGCCAGCACCCAGTGCCCGGCGTCGCTGCTGACCACGGTGCCCTGCTTGCCGAGGGCATCCTGGTCGACGGCGATCACATCGTGGTTGCCGTAGATCGCGAGCGTGGCAGGCGACGCGGTGCGTAGATCCGTGCCGGCGATCAGCGGGGCGGCCATCTCCGACCAGAGGCTGAACTCGCTGCGGTACTCCGTGTCGGTCATGCCGCCGTTGCCGATCTCGAGCATGTCAGGGTCGTTCCACGCGCCGGGGCCGGCGAGGCCGGCGAGTTGCACGTTGGTGTGGAAGATCGACACCATCCGGCTGTACTGGTCGTGGATGTCGCCGGTGGTGCGCCACAGGTTGCCGATCGGCGGCCATGCCGAGTTGGGCACGCCGAAGTCGGTCTTCTCGCAGATGCTGAACACGAGCGGGTGGCCGGTCTGCTGCCCCGCCTTGGCCAGCGCGTCGCGCATCGCCGTGTAGCGGGCAATCGTGGCCGGGACGTTCTGCTGATCGGCGGGCTGGTTGCAGTCGTCGTACTTGAGGTAGTCGACGCCCCATTGAGCGAACTGAAGTGCGTCGGCGTCCTCGTGGCCGAGGCTGCCCGGGAATCCGTGGCTGCTCGAGCATGTCTTGGTGCCCGAGTCCTCGTAGATGCCGAGCTTGAGCCCGAGCGCGTGAACGTAGTCGGCGACCGCCTTGATGCCGCCGGGGAACTTCGCCGGGTCCGGCACGAGGTTGCCGTTGGCGTCGCGCTGCGGCAATGCCCAGCAGTCGTCGATGTTGACGTACTGGTACCCCGCGTCCTTGAGCCCGTAGCTCACGATGGCCCGCGCGGTCTGCTCGACGAGCGCCGCGCTGACGTTACAGCCGAAGGCGTTCCAGTCGTTCCAGCCCATCGGCGGAGTCAGCGCCAGCCCGCTGTCGAGCGCGGCGGCGGGCGGCGCCGCCGCGACCTGGGTCAGCGTCGCGCAGGCGATCACAAGCGCGGCCGAAACGATACACGTGAGAAACCGGGGCATGCCTCACACAAGCACTAGACATCTGATGAGTCAAGAGCCAGGCGCCACCCGCGACGGACCGACGAGATGCGCTCGAATCAGGCTGTTCCGGGCAGCAAAATCAGCTGTTTAGTGAGTGACCTGTAGCGACTGGACGACGCACGCATCCGAGGACAACAGCAGCACCTGGTGATTGACACATCGGATGTTTAGTGCTTGTGTTACGCGCGCATCCCCCAGGAAAGGCGCCTCTCCATGAGACCGCTACGAGCGTTGCTGCTTACCGCCGTCGCATCCGCCGGGATGCTCGGAACGCCCGCGCTGACGTCGGCCGCCACGGCCGACCCAACCGGCCCGATCACGCTATATGCCGCGCCGCACGGTTTCGCAGCGGCGTGTA
>JBPYES010000575.1:0-7040 GCA_051984825.1 Jatrophihabitantaceae bacterium | reverse complement strand
TCGCGCGGACTGCGATTGTGCCCACGCACGCGCAGGTCGTCTTGCGGCGTCGTCATGAAGCCCTCAACCTCGCGTGGATGCATGCCGCTGGGCAGTGCCGCGAGCACAGCGGCGAGCCCGGGTAGTGGGCGCAGCTCGTCGTCGAACTGCCACGTGGGCAGCCGTAGCGAGCGGCCGACACGCATGCCGTAAAGCGCTCGGTTGCGCACCCGATGGCGGACTCGCGAGTCGTCCACGCCCCACTTTGCCGCGATGTCGTGCGTCGTATACGAGCGGCGCAGCAGGTCGAACTCGATCCGCGCTGCCGCCACGGCTGCGTGCCGCGGTTCGGACTGCCGGGCGGCGGCCGTCGGGTCGATGCCGCTGTGCTCGGCGAGTATCGCCGCTTCAGCGTCGGTGAGCGTGCTGGCGCCCGGGCGCGGCTCGCGCTCGAGCGCGGCCCGCAAGGCGGTCACGAACTCGGACTCCCCACCGGGCACGCCGAACTCGTCAAGCAATGCCGCAACCGAAGAACTCATGCGCACAGTTTACGACACTGTCGTTAGACGTGCCCACATTACTCGTGCCGGCCGCGCGAATCCGCGTCTGCACCGCAAGGGTGCGTCGGCGGCTCCGCTCCGCGCCTCACGGCGCGGGCCGCGTCGCGGCGCCGGCGCTCTTCGCGCGAGCGCTCATCGCCCGGTGGTTGCGTTAGCAGTGGTCGCCTTTGTCTGTTAACTCGGCCCTATTAGGTTGCTCACGATTTTGGCTGACTGTGCCACCAGGGGTAGCCCGCCGCCGGGCTGCGTCGAGCCGCCGACGAGGTAGAGCCCCCGCACCTTCGCGGCATTCGGCGGGCGGCGCACGCTGCTCCGCAGCCCGTGCAGCGCGGCGCCGTAGATCGCACCGCCGGGAGCGCTGGTGCGCCGCTGCAAGTCGGCCGGCGTCAGCACCCTGCTGAACACGAGCCGCTCCCGCACCGGCAGGCCGCGCGCGGTGAGCAGCGACAGCACCCGGCCCTCGTAGCCCGACGCCAGCCCCGCGCTGTCCCAGTCGAGTGCGCCCCGGCTGCCGTCGATGCCATGCCGCGGCGCGTTGACCAGCACGAACCACGCCTCGTGGCCGGGCGGACATACCGTCCTGTCGTCGGGCGCGCTGATGTACACCGCAGGATCGGTCACCGGTCGGCCGGGCCGGCCGAACACCGCATCGAACTCGGCGTCGTAGTCGCCATCGCCGAAGAGCACGTTGTGGTGCGCCAGCCCGGGTGTGCGCCCACGCACCCCGAGCAGCAGCACGAACGCGCTGAGCGAGTCGGCGCGCGGCGCCTGTCGCGGCCGGCTGGGGTGCAGCAACTGCCGATAGACGGTGCTTGCGTCGGCGTTGGCGACAACGACGTCGGCGGGAAGCGTCGCCCCGTCGACGAGTGCCACGTCGCTGACGCGTCCGCCAGATGTAGCGATGCGGGTGACCCGGGCGTCGGTACGGATGACGGCGCCCCGTTCGCGGGCCCGGGCAGCGAGCGCGGCGACGAGGTGGTGCAGCCCGCCCTCCACGTACCACGCCCCGAAGGCGTGCTCCAGGAACGGGATCACGGCCAGGGCCGCCGGCGCGCGGCGCGGGTCCGACCCGGTGAACGTGGCGTACCTGTCGAGCAGCATGCGCGCCCGAGGATCGTCGAAATGGTGGTTGCCGACCTGGCGCAGGGTGCGCCCGGGCCGGACGGCCGCGATGTCGCCGACGTGAGCGAGTCGCCGGGCGATGCTGCTCGAAGTCAGACCACTGCCGAACACCGGGCCCTCGACGGCATCCCAGATGCGCGAGCCGTGGGCCACGAGCGCGGCCCACGCCGCACCCGTGCCCGGGGTGAGGACCTGGTCGAAGCGGGACACCTGCTCGTCAAGGTCGCGAGTCGTGCTGAGCACCGTGCCGTCAGCGAATCGGTAACGCACATATGGGTCGATCGCGCGCAGCTTGAGCACGGAGTCGAGCGGGTCGCCCGTCTCCGCGAAGAGCGTGGTGAACACCTCGGGCATGGTGAGCACGGACGCCCCGGTGTCGAACCGGAACGTGCCCGCCCCGGTGCGCTGCTCGATGAAGCCGGCCTTGCCGCCGACGTGAGGACTGGCTTCGAGCACCGTGACGTCGTGCCGCAGCGCAGCCAGCCGGGCGGCCGCACACAGCCCGCCGACCCCTGCGCCGACCACCACGACGCGCGCCATGTGGTGATAGTGCCCTAGCCGCCTGGGACGCGCGCCTGCACGTCCCGGCCTTTCCAGGTGAGCGTGCCACGCCGGTGCCCGAGCAGCGATCGCACGACGAGCCAGGCGAACGCCGCCACCGACGCAGGGTGGGCCAGCGCGTCCGGCCACACGCGGCCGCCGGTGCGCCGCGCGACGATCACCCGGCCTACGACGCCGGCTGCGTAGCCGAGCAGTCCGGCCCGCGACCCGCGCAACGCAGCCACGGCCGGGACCACGTAGGCGACGCCCAGACCGGCGAGGACACCAATCGCACCCCCCGGCGAGCCGAACGCGGCCCACAGGGACTTGCCGTACCCGTCCTGCAGCGCCGCCCAGCCGTCGTACATGCGGCAACTGGCAAGCGTCGTGCCGTCGACGATGCCACCCCGTGCGCCGGTGCGCCGCAGGGCGCGGGCGAGGGCGATGTCGTCGAGCACCGCGTCGGGCACGTGTCCGCCGGCGCGCTGGTATGCCTCCCGTCGCACTACCAGGAACTGCCCATTGGCGACGGCGAGCGACGGCCGGGGCGAGTACTCGGCGAGCCGCAGCGGCAGGAACGACAGCCACGACCACGACAGCAGTGGCTGGACGAGTCGCTCGGGTGCAGAGCCGGCAACCTGTCTCGGGTAGGGCGACACGAAATCCAGGTGGTGGCGTTCGAGCATGGCGACGGCGCTCGCCACCGCGTGCGGCTCGAGGCGAACGTCCGCGTCCACGAAGACGAGGACCGTGCTACCCGGCCGCGCGAGCTCCGCCAGTTGCCGGCACGCATGTGGCTTGCCCAGCCAGCCGGGAGGAGGCGGTGTTCCCGGCACGACCCGTACCCCGCTGGCTTGTGCGATTGCCCTTGTGCCGTCTGATGATCCGTCATCGAGGACGATGATCTCGATCTGCTCGCGAGGTTGCTGGGCGAGCAGGGTATCCAGGCAGGCTGTGATATTGCGCGCCTCGTCCCGCGCCGGCAGCAGCACGGATATCTCAGGCAACGCACCGCCCGCTGGCACCGCTCGGCGCAAGAGCCATGCGTTGAGCGCAGCATGCCCCGCGCCGGCCAGCGCCGCGGCCGCGCCGGCCTTCACAAGCATCGGATCATCAGCGGGACGGCCACCACTCCCATGCCGAGCGCGCCCCAGAATGCAGCGGCCGGCAGGTGCAGGAATGCCGCCAGCCCGACGATCGACGACAGGTAGATCCACACGTACAAGGCGAACATCCAGCGGTCGTCGGCCGCGGGCGTTCCGGCAAGAATCCACTGCACTGCTAGTGAGATCAGCGTCGCGACCAGCAGCCATCCTGCATAGTTTGTAAGAGCGACGGCAGGTTCGCCCGGCAGGTGCGGGTTCGGGTCGGTCCACCGCCAAGCACCGGCGGCGACGAGTTGCGGGTCGAGGAACAGATCCCACGAGGCGAGTGCCCACGCGCCGACGAGCACGCGGATCGGCGTCGTCGTCGCGAGCCGCCGGGCTACCAGCGCCGCCGGCCAGGCCAGCATCGCCCATGCCAGCGCAGCGAGGAGCGGCACGCTCGCAACCTCGACGCCGAGCGTCCCGGAATAGCGGTAGTCGCCGAACGGAACGCCGGTATGCACGCCGAGCACGTCGGCCCCGAAGCCCACGACAGCCGCGACGGCGAAGCACAAGAGCCCGCGCCCGCCGCGCGTCAGCATGGCATGGCTCAGCGATGCAGCGGCGACCACAAGGACGATGCCGACCGTGAGGCGAACTCGTGCCACACCATCGGTAAGCACGTACGCGATCTGCAGCCCGACCGCGGCCAGCACCAGCGCGCCGACCATACGCAGGCGTACGTCAACGGCGCGATGCAACATCGAGCGGCAGCCACGCGCCGAGTACTGCGAACGGCCGGGCGTCGCCGGGGAAGCGGTGCCCTCGGGCAAGGTCCACGAATCCGAGCGACCGGTACAGGCGAAATGCCCGGGTGTCCGCATCGGGCGTCGATAGCAGCATCGCGCGCTGCGGGATCCCCGCGGCGAGTGATGTCAGCAGCCGCCGCCCGATGCCGCCGCCCTGGTAGTGCGGCAGCACATGCATCTCGGACAGCTCGAATGCGTCCGGCATCCACTCCGCGGCCACGTCGTCGGTGACCGCGCGTCGCACCAGGTCGTGCCACCACTGGCCCGGCTTTGACGTGTAGCCGTAGCCGAAGCCGACCAACCGGCCGTCCGGGCGCAGCGCTGCGCGGCAGGCGAAGCCCTCGTACGCGGTGTGCCCCTGCGCAGTGACCGATCGCTGCGCGCCAGCGTAGGTGGGGTAGTTCATCGCGACGACGTAGATGGCCATCGCCTCACTGATGCGCTCCGCGAGCTCAGCGCCGCTCCACGATTCGATCGTCACGTCCGCAGCTGCCGGGAGCGCGCTCATGAGCCGGCCGCCACGGGGTCATACCCGCCGAGCCGGCCGGTGGAGCTCAGCACTCCGAAGCGAGCGAACAGCTCCTCGGCGTACCAGCGGCGCAGGGCCGTCTGCCGGATCGCCGCCCGGTGCGGCTGTCCTCGATATGCGAACTCCTCCAGGGCCGCCGCGTCACGCCACAGGCTGAACGTGCCCTGGACGCCGAGCGGCACCTCGCCGATGCCGAACGCCGCGCGCAGTCCGGATCGGTGCTGGAGATCGGCGGCGACGGGCGGCACGGCGCGCCAGAACGCGACGGCGTGCCGTGGGGCGAGCCGCGCGTGGGTGAGCGCCGCGACCGGGCCGTCCCAGTCGGCTGCCGCGCCCTCGAACGGCGATCGGCGCGACCAGCGGCCCCGGCTCGCCAACGGGAGCAATTCGGCCGACCACGATTCGCGTGAGCGAGCCCGCCAGCGCCGCACGACCGCGGATTCGGCGAATGCCCTGGCGGCATCGGCCGATGTCCAGCTGACCAGCAGCACCCACCGCGTGAGGTCGGCACTGCGCAGACCGAAGCTGCTGCTGGTGCCGAGCAGCTTCGCGAACCGCGCCTTGGCGAGCGAGCGCACTCGGCGCGGGTCGAGCGCGGCGGCTGCAAACGCAGACGGGACGCGCTGCGGTGCGATGCGCCATACGTGCACGGTTACCAGGCCAGTCACGATGCTCCCTTAGCCCCTCGCGCGAGCATTGATCGCTGTCGTGACACCCACCCTATGCCGCACGGCGATGAGATCACGCCACGTCGGCCGGGTCGCCGCCAGTGAGGACCACCAATTCGTCGAACGTCGTGGGGAACACCGCGTGCGGGATGCCGCCCGCTGCCCACACCTGCGGATACGCACGGAGCGCGATATCGACGAGTGTGCGCAGCGTGGTTGGGTGCCCGACCGGTGCGACGCCACCGATCGGCTGTCCGGTCGACCGCCGTACCAGCTCCGCGTCCGCCCGTCGCAGCCTCGGCGTGCCCAGCAACGCCGCGACCTTCACTGTGTCGACGCGATGCGCCCCGCTCGTCAGCACGAGCACCGGCTCACCGTCGGCGGTCGCGAACACGAGGGAGTTGGCGATCGCCCCGACCTCGACACCAAGCTGCTCGGCAGCGGCCGCCGCAGTGGGAGCCGCCTCGGGCAGTAGCTTCACCCTGCCGGAGACGCCGGCTGCGGCCAGCACGGCATCAACGGCCTGGCAGTTCGGATGCATGCGCAGACCGTATCGGCCTCAGGCGTTCACGCCGCACTCGATCTTGCTGGTGCCCGCCCAGCGTCCCGCGCGGGAATCCTCGCCTTCGAGGATGCGCCGGGTGCAAGGCGCGCACCCGACCGAGCCATAGCCGTCGGAGAGCAGGGGGTTGACCAGCACGCCGTGCTCGGCGATGTAGGCGTCGACGTCGTCCTGCGTCCAAGCCGCGATCGGATTCAGTTTGACCATGCCGCGCTTGGCGTCCCATTCGACGACGCGCGCGTTGCGACGGGTGATCGCTTCGTCGCGCCGCAGCCCGGCCGCCCAGGCGTGGTACGGCTGCAGGGCAGCCTCGAGCGGAGCGACCTTGCGCAGCGCGCAGCATAGATCGGGATTACGGGCGAACAGCCGTGGCCCGTGGGTGGCGTCCTGCTGGGCGACGGTCTGTGCGGGCCGGATCGTCCGCACGTTAACCGGCATGGTGGCAGCCACCGCGTCGCGCGTGCCGATCGTCTCGGCGAAGTGGTAGCCCGTGTCGAGGAAGATCACGTCGACGCCGGGCAGTACGCGCGACGCGAGGTGGGGGAGCACCGCGTCGGCCATCGACGATGCGACGCACCATGACGAGCCGAACTGCTCGACCGCCCAGTTCAGGACGTCGAGCGGGTGCGCGCCCTCGAGTTCATGGCCGGCGCGCGTCGCCAGCGTCTCCAGGTCAGTGGTCACGCATGTCATGCGTGCTCCTTCGCTTCTGTAGTCCAATTCGGGGCGCTACCGACGTACGAAAGCCGGAACACCCTTTGGCAGGCGCCACAACGCCATTCGCCGTGCTTTTCGCCGAACGGCCGCAGGTTCTCGTCTCCGCAGTACGGGCAGTAGAACGGCGCTGCCCTTTCACTCACGTCAGCCACGCTTCCTCGGCGCGGGTGACGTAGCCGGCGAACGATTCGCCGGGCTCGCGCCGGTCGAGGTAGCCGCGCAGGATCCGCTCCGCGTAGTCGGGAGCCTCGGCAGCGCTGACCTTCAGCCCTCGGAACTTGCGCCCGAATGCCGCCTGCGTACCGAGCTGGCCGCCCAGGTGCACCTGGAACGCCTCTTGGTCGCTCCCGTCCGGGCCTCGCGTCACGATGCCCTTGAAGCCGATGTCTGCGACCTGGAACCGGGCACACGAGTTGGGGCATCCGTTGACATTGATCGTGATCGGTGTGTCGAAGTCGGGCAGGCGACG
>JBPYES010000574.1:0-12149 GCA_051984825.1 Jatrophihabitantaceae bacterium | reverse complement strand
GCCGTCGATCTGGGAGCTCTGCGCGGCGAGGGTTTGCTGCAGCAGGATCGGGGCCGCCGCGCTGTTGATCTCCTGCGAACGAGGGTCATAGGCGGTCAGCTGCAGGAACGACACGTTCTTGATCTTGCTCCCGGAGACCACGACCTGTACCTGCACCACGCCGTATTGCGTCTGGATCGCCTGCCCGGGGATCGTCCGCGTCGCGGTGGACGTCGATGACGGCGCAGACGACGGGTTGGGCGGCGCCGACGAGGTCCCAGGTTTCGCGGGCGCCGGTGTCGCTGGCGTGGTGCCGGGCAACGCCGCCCGGGGCAACGCTCCGCTGCCCGACAATGCGCTGTGCGACTTGAAGCTGAGCAGCGCGGCCAGCCCGGCGACGGTCCCGGCGATGGCGAACACGATGCGTTTCATGCTGATTGGTTCCCGTCAGAAGGTGAACGACTCGTGGTGGATTTGCCGGCGCGGAACACCGGCCTGGCGCAGTGCGCGTCGCGCCTGATGCGTCATGCCGGGCGGCCCGCATATATACACGTCGTGGGCCGGCAATCCGGGCACCAATCGGGCCAGCGTCGCTGCGCTGAGCGGATCGGCTCGGCGTCCATGACCTCGATGCCCCAGCACGTAATGCACCTGTGCGCCACGGCCTCGGGCGATCCACTCCAGTTCGTCGCGGAGCACCAGTTCGCGAGGCGACCCCGCCCGGTACACGAGCGTGACCTCGCCGGGGCCGCCGGGCAGGCTCTCGAACAGCGCGCGCAGCGGCGTGATACCGACCCCGCCAGCAACCAGCAGCACGTGACGCTGCCGGCGGCGCGCGGCGGTGAACGCGCCGAACGGTCCTTCGGCCAGCACGGCCGTACCGGGGCGTACCGCGGTGAGCGCGCGGCTGTGGTCGCCGGACGCCTTCACGGTGATGCGCAGCAGGTCCGGGCGGGGCGGCGCCGAGAGCGAGTACGGGTTGGCCGCCCACCACAGTCCCTTGGTGAGGAACCGCCAGCGAAAGAACTGGCCCGGCTCGGCGCCGAGTTCGTCGAGGTGCCGTCCGGTCAGCCAGACCGACACCGTGTCCGGCGACTCCCGCCGCACTTCTACGACGCGGAGCCGATGCCGCAGCGCCTGCACGACGGGACGGGCCATGCGGAACCACAGCAGCAGCGCCGCGACCATGATGTACATCGCCGACCACAGCACTCGTGCGGGGCGGTTCGTGACGAAGTCGGCGCCGGTGGAGAACTGGTGGCTGAATGCCAGCGCCACAGCCAGGTACGTGTACAGGTGGATGAAGTGCCAGGTCTCATAGCGCAGCCGGCGCCGCGCCGCACGCGCCGAGACCACGCCGACGGCGACGAGCAGGCCGGTGCCCACGGTTGCCATGAGCACGTCCGGGTAGCTGGTGAGCAGCGTTCCGGTCTGCGCCACGACGCCGGTGTGCGCGTCCACCGCATAGCCCCAAATGATCAACAGCGTGTGTGCGACCGCGAGGCTCACCGTGTAGCGGCCGATCATGCTGTGCCAGCGGGCGAGCTGGTCGGTGCCCACTCCGTGTTCCAGGGCTGGGACCCGGGCCATGAGTGCGAGGAGGACGACAACCAGGTAGCCGGCCAGCAGGCCCGTGATGCGTCCCGCGTTTGTGAGCCAGCCCCCGAGGCCGATCACGAACGGGGTGTCCTTCCACCACAACGCGATGGTGGCGAGCGCTCCGGCCCATATCAACGCCAGCGCGGTGGGCGCGCTGATCCGGAGTTGTTGCGGCGGTCGGCGCGCCACCTGCTGCGAGGGAAGCGTTGCCGTCACCACAATCCTCTCCATCGACTCTCAGGACCTTGCCAGCATCGGGCCGGCACCTCTCGGTTGCCTCTGAGCCGGATGTGAACCGCACAGAGCCGGTTCTGAGGAAATACAGAAGTTGTTGCGCATCCTTGACTCGTGGCTACCGACCGCGCGCCCGGTGCGCTGACGCGTCTGGACGGCACACCGCTTCGCGCACTGGTCGTCGACGACGAGCCCGGGCTGACCGATCTGCTGGTCAGTGCCCTGCGCTTCGAGGGCTGGGACGTCCGAGGTGTCACCAACGGCATGCGGGCCGTCACGGTCGCCGCGCAGCATTCGCCCGACGTGGTCGTACTCGACATGATGCTGCCCGACATCGACGGTCTGGAGGTGCTGCGCCAGCTGCGCGCGCACTATCCGCACGTGTGTGTGCTGTTCCTGACCGCACGTGACGCCGTCGAGGACCGCATCGCGGGCATCACCGCCGGTGGCGACGACTACGTGACCAAGCCGTTCAGCCTGGAGGAGGTACTCGCCCGGCTGCGCGGCCTGGTGCGCCGTGCCGGGCTGGCTCGGGTGCGGGCCGGCCGCGAGATCGTGGTCGGCGACCTCACCATGGATGAGGACGCCCGCGAAGTGCGCCGCGGCGGCGATCTTGTGGAGCTCACGGCCACCGAGTTCGAGCTGCTGCGTTACCTCATGCGTAACCCGCGCCGCGTGCTGTCGAAGGCGCAAATCCTCGATCGGGTGTGGAGCTACGACTTCGGGGGGCGCGCTCACGTCGTCGAGCTGTACATCAGCTACCTGCGCAAGAAGGTCGACGCGGGACGTCCGGCGATGATCCACACCGTGCGCGGCGCCGGCTACCTGCTCAAGCCGGCGACGCCATGAGTGGCCATAGTTGGGTTGCGCGGCAACCCTTGCGCGTCCGGCTGATCGCACTGCTGCTCGCGCTGCTTGTGATCGTGTGCGCGACGGTCGGCATTGTGACCGCGCTGGCGTTGCGCGACTTCCTGGTCAAGCGGCTGGACCAGCAGCTTGCCGCCGCCGGCACCCGTTACGCCGCTGCGCTCGAACACGACGATCACGACTCGGACAACGCCGAGACGGGCACCTTGGGCCAGGCCGTGGGCACGCTCGGCGCTCGCTCCCTGAATGGCACGGTGACGTCGATGGGCGTGATCGCCGACACCGGTGCCCAGGTGTCGATCACGCCTGGCGACGCGGCCGCCATCGCCCCGCTCCAGCCCAGCAACCGCAATCGCAGCGTGAACCTGCCGACGCTCGGCGAGTACCGGGTGCAGGTCCGCGCGGGTCGCGACGGCGACGTGCTCGTTACCGGCCTGCCGCTACACGACGTCGAGGAGACCGTGCACCGCCTGGAGGTGATCGAGGGGAGTGTCTTCGTCGTGGCGCTGGTGATCACCGGGATCATCGGCATCGTCGCCGTGCGCTGGACGCTTCGCCCGTTGTCGCGGGTCGCGGCGACGGCCCTTACCGTCTCGGAGTTGCCACTCGCGAGCGGTGATGTCCGGCTGCACGAGCGGGTGCCCGACGCACCGCCGAACACTGAAGTGGGGCAGGTCAGCGTCGCCCTCAACCACATGCTCGACCGGATCGACGGCGCCCTCACCGAACGGCAGCGCAGCGAGGAACGGTTACGCAGGTTCGTCGCCGATGCCAGTCACGAGCTGCGCACGCCGCTTGCGGTGATCCGCGGTCACGCGGAACTGGTGCGGCGCGACCTGACCGGAGTACCCGAACCCGTTGCCCAGTCGCTTTCCCGGATCGACGCGGAGTCCACCAGGATGAGCCGTCTGGTCGACGACTTGCTGCTGCTCGCCCGTCTCGACGAGGGCCGTCCCCTCGACCGTGAGGACGTCGACCTGAGCCGGCTGGCCATCGACGCGATGACCGACACGCAGGCGGCAGGTCGCGACCACGAGTGGCAACTCGAACTGCCCGACGAGCCGGTCGTGGTGGTCGGCGACTCGTTCCGGCTGCACCAGGTGATCGCCAACCTGCTCGCCAATGCGCGCGTGCACACTCCCGCCGGCACGACCGTCACGCTTTCGGTGAGCCCGCCGGACGCCGCAGGTGCGGTGCAGATCGCGGTGAGCGACGACGGCCCCGGCGTCCCGGAGTCCGTGCAACCGACGGCGTTTGAGCGCTTCGCTCGTGCGGACGGATCGCGCGGGCACGCCAACGGCAGCACGGGCCTCGGCCTCGCGATCGTCGCGGCGGTCGCCGGCGCACACGGTGGGACGGCGACCATGCAAAGTCGGCCGGGCCGGACGACCGTCACCGTGCGGCTTCCCGGCGCCCGCCATGAGGTGCGCGTCGCCGGTCACGGCGGCTGACTCGCGCAATATCGCGGCGCCGGCGCGTCAACGAATGTTCAGATATAGGCCCCACAGGAACGGGGTCCGCGCCCGCGCGTGCCCTGACGATCCGCCCTCGACGAATATCGGTTGCGCGCACCCAGGTGCGTCGGTACATTACTCAAGTAATGAACCGACGAACGATGGGATGAACCGATGGCCGGGCTCGACGAGGGCACGCCGCTGTTCGTCCAGATCGCCGAGCGCATTGCTGAGGACATCGCTGATGGTGGTCTGGCCGAGGGTGAGCGGGTGCCGTCGACCAACGAGCTAGCGGCGTACTACCAGATCAACCCGGCCACGGCGGCCAAGGGCATCAATGTGCTGGCCGCCGACGGGCTGCTGGAAAAGCGCCGCGGCATCGGGATGTTCGTCGCCGTTGGTTCTCGCAAGCGCGTGCTCGAAGAGCGCCGCAAACGGTTCGCCGAACGCCACGTCTATCCGCTCGTCGCCGAAGCCGGCCGACTCGGCATCGACGCCGACGAGCTGATCGCACTTATCCAGAAATCCGTCCACACGGGGGAAGGTGTCGCCGTATGACGCCCACGATCTCAATCGCGGGCTTGACCCGTCGCTACCGCGACGAGCTCGCGCTTGACAATGTCAGCTTCGACGTCGAGGCCGAGTCGATCACCGGGCTGCTGGGCCGCAACGGTGCGGGCAAGACGACACTGCTGCGCATCCTCGCCGGCCAGGAGTTTCCCTCGGACGGAAGTGTCGAGGTTCTCGGCGCCAGCCCTGCGGAGAACGAGCCGGTGCTGCGTCGCATGGTGTTTGTCCGCGAGGACCAGACCTACCCGGACTTCGCGGTCCGCCACGCCCTGCGGGCCGCCTCCTGGTTCTACCCGAACTGGGACGGCGAGTTCGCCGACGAACTGCTGAAAGCCTTCGACCTCCCGGCCCGCCGGGCGATCAAGAAGTTGTCGAGAGGCATGCGATCGGCATTGGGCATCATCATCGGTCTCGCCGCCCGGGCCGACGTGACGATCTTCGACGAGCCCTACGCCGGCCTTGACGCAGTCGCTCGCCACCTCTTCTATGACAACCTGCTGACCGACTACGCCGAGCACCCGCGCACAGTGCTGCTGTCCACCCACCTGATCGACGAGGCCGCCGGGCTGTTGGAGCGGGTCGTGCTGCTCGACCGGGGCCGGGTCGTGCTCCAAGCAGGCGCCGACGAGCTGCGTGGCAGCGTTACCAGGGTCAGCGGCCACGCCGTCGCCGTGGCGGAGTTCACCGCGGGGCGCCCCGTCTGGCACCGGCGCCGCATCGCGTCGCAGGAATCCGTCGTCCTGGTAGGCGCACTCGGCGACGCCGAGCGCCTCCGGGCGCGGACGTTGCACCTGAACCTTGAACCGTTGACCCTGCAGCAGGTCGTCGTCCACGCCGCGGGCGCGCCTGAGGCCAGCAGCCAGCTAAGGACGAGCGCATGAGCACCTTGATCAAAGTCGCCCGCTACCACCTCGTTCAGCCAGTGCTCTACGTCGCGCTGCCGTGGGGCATCCTGGCGTTTGTCTTCCTGGTGAATCTGACGATCATGGGCGCCATCCCGGACAACAACGGCCAGGCTCGCTACGTCGGCGCGCTCGTAAGCATCTACGTCATCGTCTGCATCGCCGGTGCCCTCTCGACCTTCCGGTCGTTGCCGTTCGGGCTCACCCTCGGCGTCAGCCGGCGTTCCTACTACATCGGCACCGCGCTGCTAGCGCTCGCAACGGGTGTCATCTACGGACTTCCGCTGACGGTGCTCAATCTCGCCGAGGGCAGCACCAACGGCTGGGGTGTGCACATGCACTTCTTCCGGGTGCCGTACCTGCTGGACGGGCCGTGGTACCTCACCTGGCTGACGTCGCTGGTCGGCCTGGCGCTGCTGTTCGTCTACGGCATGTGGTACGGGCTGATCTACCGACGCTGGAACCTCATCGGCATGCTTGCGTTCATCGCCGCCCAAATGCTCGTGCTGCTCGCCGGGGCGCTGATCACCACCTGGGCCGATGCCTGGGCGACCGTCGGCCGCTTCTTCACCGGATTGACGGCTGCCGGGCTGACCGGCCTGCTCGCTGCGTTGACCGCCGCCCTACTCGCAGGCGGACTCGTCACAGTGCGCCGCGTGACCGTCTGATCATTGTGACCAGCCGGCTCAGCAGGCCACCCCGGCAGGTTTGACCGCCCGCACAATCGCTGCGTGCATGCCGGGCGCGGCCTCATGAGTGAAGATCACCTCAGCGTCGACGAACCCGGCCGCGGTCAGTCCGTCCAGGTATTCGTGCCTGGAGAGGGCGCCGGAGATGCAGCCCACGTAGGAGCCGCGGTCGGCCCGGTCAGCGGCGCTGAGGTGATCCTCGGCCACCACGTCCGACACGCCGACCCGCCCGCCCGGGCGTAGCAGCCGGAACATCTCCGCCAGCACCGCCGGCTTGTCGACGGACAGGTTGATCACGCAGTTGGAGATCACCACGTCGACTGCGCCGTCCGGCAGCGGCACGTCTTCGATCGTGCCCTTGACGAACTCGACGTTGGCCGCGCCGGCCTTCGCGGCGTTGGCGCGGGCCAGCGCGAGCATCTCATCGGTCATGTCCACCCCGTAGGCGAACCCCGTTGCTCCGACGCGGCGTGCGGACAGCAGCACGTCGATGCCACCACCGGAGCCGAGGTCGAGCACCTTCTCGCCGTGGCGCAGCTCGGCCACTGCCAGCGGATTCCCGCAGCCGAGGCTCGCCGCCAACGCCTCCGCCGGCAGCTCGCTCTGCTCGTCGGTGCTGTAGAGGCCGGCACCGAACGACTCGTCCACGTCGACCGACTCCGGTGCGCACGAGGCCGCCGAGCAACACCCGGTCGGCCCCGCGGCGACCGGATCGCAGCAGCCATCCGCCGCCGCGCTGTTCGCCCCGATCACGGTTACCGCGAGTGCGGCCGCCGCATAGCGCTCCCGAACCTGTTCCCGCAGCTCCACATCTGTCATGGCTCGCTCCCATCGACGACGATCGATGTATCGAACAATACCGATGCATCGATCGTTGTCAATATGACGACTGGCCCGGGCCGGCGTTTGAGCGGCCGGCCCGGGCACCGCCGTCAGCGGACGTCGAACCGATCGAGGTTCATGACCTTGTCCCACGCGGCGGCAAAGTCGTGCACGAACTTCTCCTGCGCGTCGTCGCCGGCGTAGACCTCCGCGACCGCGCGCAGCTCGGAGTTCGAGCCGAACACGAGGTCTACGCGGCTTCCGGTCCACTTGAGCTCGCCGGTTGCCGAGTCCCGGCCCTCGAAGGTCTCGGCGTCCTCGGCGACCGGCGTCCACGTCGTGCCCATGTCGAGCAGGTTGACGAAGAAGTCGTTGGTCAGCGACCCCTGTGTAGAGGTGAAAACGCCCATCGGCGAGCCGTGGTAGTTCGCGCCCAGGACCCGTAGACCACCGACGAGAGCGGTCATTTCGGGGGCGCTCAGCGTGAGCAGGTTCGCCTTGTCGATGAGCAGGTACTCGGCCGGCTGGCGGTTGCCCTTGCCGACATAGTTGCGGAACGCGTCCGCGGACGGTTCGAGCACCGCGAAGGACTCGACATCGGTCTGCTCCTGCGCCGCGTCCGTACGCCCCGGGGTGAAGGAGACCTGGACGTCGTGCCCGGCGTTCTTCGCGGCACGCTCGACCGCAGCGCACCCGCCGAGCACGATCAGATCGGCCAGCGACACCTTCTTCCCCCCGGTCTGGGCGCTGTTGAACGCCTCGTGGATCCCCTCGAGGGTGCGTAGCACCGTCGCCAGCTCGTCCGGGGTGTTGACCTCCCACCCGCGCTGCGGCTCCAGGCGGATACGCGCGCCGTTCGCGCCGCCGCGCTTGTCGCTGCCCCGGAAGGTTGACGCGGACGCCCATGCCGTGGAGATCAGCTGGGAGACGGACAACCCCGAGTCGAGCAGCTGCCGCTTCAGGGCGGCGATGTCGTCCGCGTCGACGAGGTCATGGTCGAGCGCCGGGACCGGGTCCTGCCAGATCAGCGACTCGCTCGGTACCTCCGGGCCGAGGTAGCGGGCGATCGGCCCCATGTCGCGGTGCGTCAGCTTGAACCACGCCCGGGCGAACGCGTCCGCGAGCTCGTCCGGGTGCTCCAGGAAGCGCCGCGAGATCGGCTCGTAGATCGGGTCCATGCGAAGCGATAGATCCGTGGTCAGCATCGTCGGACGGCGCTTCTTCGTCGCGTCGAAGGGATCGGGGAAGACCTCCCCGGTGTCCTTCGCCTGCCACTGGTGCGCGCCGGCCGGGCTCTGGGTGAGCTCCCACTCGAAGCCGAACAGGGTCTCCAGGAAGGTGTTGTCCCACGTGATCGGGGTCGGGGTCCAGACGACCTCGGGTCCGCCCGTGATCGCGTCCTCGCCCTTGCCGGTGCGGAACGAGCTCTTCCAGCCAAGTCCCTGCTGCTCGAGCGGCGCAGCCTCGGGCTCCGGGCCCACGAGTGCGGGATCACCGGCGCCATGCGTCTTCCCGAACGTGTGCCCGCCGATGATCAGGGCGGCGGTCTCCTCGTCGTTCATCGCCATGCGCCGGAATGACTCGCGGATGTCCCGGGCAGCGGCGATCGGGTCGGGGTTGCCGTTCGGGCCCTCCGGGTTGACATAGATGAGGCCCATCTGCACTGCGGCGAGCGGCTGCTCGAGCTGGCGGTCGCCGGTGTAGCGCTCATCGCCGAGCCACGTGGTCTCCGGGCCCCAGTACACGTCCTCGTCGGGCTCCCAGACGTCCTCACGGCCACCGCCGAAACCGAAGGTGGCAAAGCCCATCGACTCGAGCGCGACGTTGCCGGAGAGAACCATCAGGTCCGCCCACGACAGCTTGCGCCCGTACTTCTTCTTGACCGGCCACAGCAGCCTGCGCGCCTTGTCGAGGTTCGCGTTGTCGGGCCAGCTGTTCAACGGCGCGAAGCGTTGCTGACCGGCCCCGGCACCGCCGCGGCCGTCGTGGATGCGATAGGTGCCCGCGGCGTGCCACGCCATGCGGATGATGAGCGGCCCGTAGTGGCCGTAGTCCGACGGCCACCACTCCTGCGAGGTGGTCAGCACCTGCTCGATGTCTCGCTTCACGGCGGCGAGGTCGAGGGACGCGAACTCCGCAGCATAGTTGTACTTCTCGCCCATCGGGTTTGCCACGGCGGGGTTCTTGGCGAGGATCTTGAGGTTGAGCTGGTTCGGCCACCAGCTGCTGTTCCCGCCGCCCTGGGTGGGGTACGGGGCACGTCCGTGCGCCACCGGGCACTGCGACTCAGCGCCGGCCTCCGCGTCGTGAATCACGGCATCGTGGTTCTCAGTCATAACAATCCTTCCAGGATCAGGCGGATCAGGAACTCTGCGCAGTTGAGCAGTCGGGGCACAGGCCCCAGTAGATGACCTCGGCCTCGTCGATCGCGATGCCGTGGTCGTCGGACGGTGCCAAGCAGGGCGCGGCGCCGACGGCGCAATCGACATCGGCGATGGCACCACACGAGCGGCACACGACGTGGTGGTGGTTGTCCCCGGTCCGGGACTCGTAACGGGCGACCGAACCCGCCGGCTGGATGCGCCGTACCAGGCCGGCCGTGCTCAAGGCTCGCAGCACGTCGTACACGGCCTGGTGGGACACCTCGCCGAGGTCGCGGCGCACGACACCGATGATCGAATCGGTGTCGGCGTGCGGATGGCGGTGCACTGCGGTCAGTACTGCTAGCCGTGGGCGTGTTACGCGCAGTGCGGCCCCGCGCAACATTCGCTCGTAGTCCGTAACAGTCGGCACCCGCCGGAGTATTGTCGATTTTCTTGAATGAATCAAGAATCGGGCGCGGCGGGGGTGCCGGCAGAAAACCCGTCGAGCCAAGCCGGGGTGCTGCGCCAGACTGCGATCATGCTGCGGCTGCCGAGACCCGTGCTTCGCCTCGTCCTCGGCAACGCCGTCTCCGCGTTCGGCACCGGGTTGACCCTGCCGTTGTTGCTGATCTATCTGCACCGGGTCCGGCACATCGAACTGGCGACCACGGGTCTCCTGCTGGCGGTACCCGGGGTTGTCGGGTTGGTGGCAGTTCCCGTTTCCGGTGTGCTCATGGACCGCATCGGCGCGCGGCGCGTGCTCGCGGCCGCGATGGTGCTCTTGGCAACGGCCCAGGTCGGGCTCGCCTTCGTGCACACCGCCGGGTGGGCCGTTCCCGTGCTGATGCTGCAAGGCATTGCACTCGGCCCGACGTTCCCCGCTTACAACACGCTGATAGCCGACCTGACCAGCGGTGAGACTCAGCAGCGCGCGTTCGCGGTGAACTTCACGGCGCTCAACGCGTTTATCGGCCTCGGCGGACTCGTGAGCGGCGCCGTCGTCGACGTCGCCCAGCCGCTCACCTTCCAAGCGCTGTTCTTGGGCAATGCGCTTGTCACCGCGTTCGCCGCCGTTATCGTGCTCTCGATCTCGGAGCCCGACCGGCACGCGCGGACAGTGCACGACGGTCGTCCGGTGGGCTATCGCCAGGTCATCGCGAGCCCGTTGTTGCGGCGTGCTCTGGTGTTGACGCTGCTACTCGCTCTCACCGGTTACGCCGCGCTCGATTCAGGACTACCCGCCTACGCGAACGTGGTCGGCGGCGTGTCGCCCAAGGTGATCGCGCTCTCCCTGGCGGCCAACACGCTCTTGATCGTGCTGGCGCAGTTGCCGGTGTTGCGGTTGCTGCGTGGTCGGCGACGCACATGGGCCGTTGCCGCGGTGGGGCTGATCTGGTGCGCGTCCTGGGTGCTGTTCGGCTTCAGCGCACTGCCCAGTTCGACGGCAGCGCGTGATGCACTGGTGCTCGTCTTCGCGGCGCTGTTCGGGCTGGGTGAGACGTTCATGGCGCCGAGCATGGCGCCGCTGGTCAACACGATCGCACCCGAGGAGGTGCGTGGCCGGGCGAATGCGCTGACGAGTGGCATGTACTCAGTGGCGTTCGTGATCTCGCCCGTGATTTCCGCGGCATTCATCGCGAGTGGCGCGGGCGGATTCTGGATAGCGCTGCTCGCGCTGGGCTGCCTGACAGTGACCGCGACGGCGCTGCGCCTCGGCCGGCGGCTGCCCCGTTCACAGGACGTTGCTGCGGATGCGGTGCCCGAGCTCGATCACGAACTGGCCGGCGCCTGACGACGCGGCCTTGGCTCAGTTGGCAGCGAGAACGTCGCGCAGCTTGCGGGCGAAGGCTTCGGGCTGCCCCGTGTATCCGAACTCACCGCCTGCGAAGCCGCCGTGGTGGCCGGGAAACACGGTCGCCTGCTGGCCCAGCAGCTCGGCGGTGGCCACCGCGGCGCGACCGGTGAACATGCCGAGCGACTCCTCGCCCACGGCGATCACGACACGTGTCGGCGCTGAGGTCAGCGCATCGACGTCGGGACGGTAGCTGCTGATCGCCAAGGATCGGTCCGACAACAGCGGGTTGTCACGTGAGCCGTCGTCCTCGGCCGGCATGCCAAATGCGGCGGGATCCGGTGCGGGCTGGGCGAGGTACTCGTCGGTGAACTCGCCGCGCCACGACGTCATCGCGATGAAGGCGGCCATGCCTGCGTTGCGGCCCTTGGCCACGTACACATCGCGAAAGCCATCGCGTGCGCGCTGCGCCGCGGCTGCGTCGGGCAATACCGGGATCAGCGGCGGTTCATGGGCGACCAGCGTCGTCACGTCGTCGGGATATGCCGCCACCAGCGCGAGCGCGGTCACCGCGCCGCCACTGCTCGCAAACATCTCCACCGGGCCGGCGCCGAGCGCTTCGATCACCGCGTGTACGTCTTGCGCTTGGACCTCGGGCACGTTGTCCACCCGGCCGTCCTTGCGGACGCTACGGCCGAGGCCACGTGGGTCGTACGTGACGACGGTGCGGTCCGGAAAGTACGACGCGAGCGTGACGAAGCCGCTGGCGTCCATGGGCTGGGCGATCATGAACAGCGGCGGCCGTCCGTCGGCGGTGGGCAGCGGACCGCGGACGTCGTAGGCGATGTCGACGTCCGCGGTCTCGAGTACGCGCGCAA